>DASUQU010000115.1:0-3653 GCA_036280495.1 Thermomicrobiales bacterium
CCGCACGCGCTCAACGTCCACGAGAGTGCGGAGGCGATCCAGAATTACATCGCCTGCGGCGATATTGGCGGGCGCGTCATCGACGGCGACCTGGTCATTGGTCTCCGCGAGCTCAATGGCTCGGGCCACCATGGCGTTGCCGTCCTCGAGGGCGATGACGACGGAACAGATGTGACGGTCTACCTGAGCGAGGAAGGAACCAGCGCCGAGGCCGAGCAGGATGCGGCCACCGAAGCGGTGCCCGCGGTAACTCAGGCGCCGGCCACGGCCGCCCCCGTGGAAACGCCGGCCGACGCCGCCCAAGACGCCGAGACCCCAGCCGCCGCGGAGGTCCCGGTCGATATTCGCGACTTCGCGTACAGTCCTAACCCGATCGAGATCGCCGCCGGTGACACGGTCACCTGGACGAACCAGGATGAGGTGCCGCACACGGCGACCGGCGAAGATCGCGACGTGCTGCAGTCCGGGACCATCGCGCCCGGAGCAAGCTTCAGTCAGGTCTTCGCGGAGGCGGGTGAGTTCGGGTACTTCTGCGAGTTTCATCCGAACATGTCGGGAACGATCGTGGTGCAGTAGGAGCCGCACACTTGAGGAGTGGGGGAGGTTGACGATGAAGACGTCCCGCGCCGGTACCTTCTTCATGTCGTTGTGCCTGGCAGCCGTCGGCGGTTCGTTCCTGGGCGGCGCGGGTAGCCGGGCCCAGGAGGCGTCGCCCCCACGGCCATCGCACATCCACATCGGGGACTGTGACGAGTTGGGGGAGGTGGTGCAGCCGCTCACCTCATTGACCGTGCCCGTCGGCGCCGTCTCCGGCAACAGCGACGCGGTGATCGCGGAAGCGGCATTCACCAACATCCCGCAGTCGCTGGATGAGCTGCTGACGGAGGACCATGCGCTCAAGGTTCACCTTTCGAAGGACCAGATCCAGACCTATCTTGCGTGTGGCGACATCGGCGGCGCTGCCGACGCGGATGGCGCGCTGATCGTCGGCATGAAGGAGCTGGACGACTCCGGGTACGCGGGGATCGCCTACCTGGTCCCGGCCGCCAACGGTTCGACCAGCATCTCGGTGATGATCGCGCAGGTCGTGGGTGACGGGACAGATGGGGCCGTCGCCGAAGAGGCGACAGCGAGTCAGGCTACTCCAGCCGCGGCGAGTGGAACCGATGCCTCGCCGCAACTCGTCGACGTCAGTCTGACCAATTTTGCCATCGAGATGCCGACGGAGCTGTCCGCGGGTCCGGTGCGGTTCAACATCGTCAACAACGGAGCCGCCCCGCACAGCTTCGTGCTCGAGGGGGAGGGCATCAGGAAGACGCTCGCCAATGTCTTGCAACCCGGAGACTCGGCCAGACTCAACGCCGACCTCGCGCCTGGCGTCTACACGATCTTCTGCCCGGTAGGCGAAGGCGCGCACCGGGCGCAAGGGATGGAGCTGGAGCTGACGGTGAGTTGAGGGTCTTGAGTGACAGGTGATGGGTGACGGGGGCTTCTAACACCCATCACCTGTCACCCATCCCTTGCTGCCCGCCACTCGGTCGCGAGCAGGTCGAACATCCGCGCGTTTTCGAAACCGTCGGGTCCGTAGCCGCTCCAGGTGAATCGACCAGCGTCGCGATAACCTTGCTTGCGGAGGGCGGCCTGGGACCGCGGATTACGCTCCTTGACCCAGGCCCAAATCATGTTCAGCCCGAGCCGCTCGAAGGCGTATGCGAGAAGCAGGAGCTTCGCTTCGGTGCCGTAGCCCTTGCCGCGATCGGCGGCACGGTAGAGCCAGCTCCCCGATTCGGCGGTGCGAGCGATCCAGTCGATGCTGTACAGACCGGTTTCGCCGATCAACTCGCCCGTTTCGCGCATCACAACGGCAAGCTCGACGTTGGGCGCGGGGTCCTTCTCGGCAATCTCGCCGAACCAGTCCGCGATCAGGATCGCGCTGTAGGGAAAACGACTGTGGCCAAAACTGGCGTCGGGTTCCCGCCGAATGAGATTCGCGATCGTTTCGGCGTCGTCGACCTGCATCGGGCGTAGAGCCAGACGCTGGCTGCCGATGAGCGCGTTCGGCGGCAGCGGCAACGCCGCATTGTGATCCTGCCGCGGCGCTGGCGACTTTGGGGCGGCCACAGGCTCGCCGGCAACGGTGATGCCCGGACCGGGGTCGCCCAGACGGGCGATCCAGACCGGGTTCAGGTATTCATAGAAGACCATGTCGTGGCGCCGGCCATCCCACCAGACGCCGTCTCGCAGCCGGACCGCCGGCCGCATGCCAAGCGATTCCGCCGCCGCTCGCACCGGATCCAGTCCGGTATCAGTTGCCAGCACGACGACCGGCCGGTAGCGTTCTCCGGACAGCCATGGCACCAGCTGTGCCAGCATCTCAGCCTGAACCTGCGCTCCCGCGGCACCCAACGTGGGGTCGGCGTACAGCGAAATCGACGTAGCGGTGGGATCCGAGTCATTGATGCGCGCTGATCCGACCGGGCGCGCGTCATCGCGACGGCACGCGATCAGCAGTGCTGCCCGCTTCTGGTCCTCCTCGGGGACATTTTTTTTCAACTGCTTTTCCGCTTCTTCGGCGGAGATCGGAAACGGTCTGGGCCGCCAGGCGGTCGCCCATTTGGCGTCGCCGAGCTCTGCCCCGCGCAGATAAATCGTGTCGCCGATCAGGTACGACTGCCCTTCCCCCGGCCGATTCGTTTCGGCCGAGGACGCGTCCTCATCGACGCTGGCCGCCTCACTCGTCATGGCGCCATGGCCTCCGCGACTGCCGGGAGAAGCAGCAGCTCGCCGTACCCAGGGATTGGGTCGTCGACGCCGATCTGGCGCAGGGCGGCCCAGGCTCCGGCGAGGTTGCTTGTCACCACCGGTTTGCCCAGTCGCCGCTCCAGCGATGCAATGGCCGGTAGGCAGTGGAAATTCGTGCAGGAGATGAAAACCGCGTCCGCCTCCGGTGTATTGACCCGCTCCACCAGCGAGACGGCGTCCTCGGGTTCGAGTTGTCCGATCTCGGCATCGGTCGCGCAGCCCAGACCGGCAATGCTGGCGACCCCAAAGCCGCTCTCCTCGAGGAATTGGCGCTCGATGGCGTTGAGCTCTTCGATATAGGGCGTCGCGACGGCGAGCGAAGTGGCGCCCAAGGCCTGAAGCGCGCCGAGCACAGCGGTGGTGGTCGTAGTCGCGGCACGCCCGCTCGCCCCCGCGATGCGGGCGGCGACTTCGCGGTCCCATCCGATTCCGTGGACCAGACTTCCAGTCGTACAGGCAAAGACGATGAGGTCGACGTCCGTCCAGATCAGTAACTCGGCGGCGCGCTCGAGCTGATCGCCTTCGAGCATCTCAGCCAGTGCCGCGGCATTGACTTCGCCGCGCGGCAGAACGATCGGCGCCGCGTAGACGGCGACACCGTCAGGCATCACCCGGGCGTACTCGGGCAGTACGCTCGAATCGCTCGCCAGCGTGATCAGGCCGATGCGGCCCCGTCTTCCGTACATGATGACTCCTCGGACGAAGGGTGACAGGACTCCTATCACCCAACACCCAACACCTTATCACCCCTGTACGTCTGACTGGAGCCAGGCGTCATAGATGCGACGGGTCGCCGGAGCGGCGAAGCTCACGCCCTCGCCCACGCTCTCGAAGACGACCGCCGAGGTGAT
>DASUQU010000116.1:0-6109 GCA_036280495.1 Thermomicrobiales bacterium
ACCATCGGCAGAATCATCGGTCGCTGCTTGGTCTTGCGGAATAACGATCGCGCCGTGATCCCCTTCGCCTGCGACACCAGGTAACCGACCTCCGGCTCTCCCTCCGGACGTCGCTCTAACCACCGCTTCAATTCCTGTTCCGCCTGCCGGATCGGACCCGCCAGCGCTTCCATGCTCAATCCCTTGGTCACGAACTCGGGACCGGCAATCAACTTCCCGCTCTCCGAGTCGACGATGATCGTGATCGTGACCAACCCGTCCGACGTGAGGTCGTCGCGGGTTCGCAGCCGGATCTGTCCCGGTTCGAAATCGCCGAGGCGATCGACGAAAACCGAACCAGACGTCGTTCGCCCGCGCACCGCTCCCTTACCGTCTTCGAAATCGACGATGCTCCCGATCTCCGTCATCAAGGTGTGCTCGTCCGGAATACCGGTCGAGCGGGCGAGATCGCGGTAAAGCGCCATGTGCCGGTATTCCCCGTGAATGGGGACGGCGTACATTGGTCGTACCAGCTCGAGCATCTTCTTCAGTTCGTCGCGGGCCGCATGACCGGAAACGTGGACCCTGCCCTCGGTGCCGCTGAACACGACGGTGGCTCCGCGCCGGAAGAGATTGTCGATCGTCTCGGAGACAGTCTCCTCGTTGCCGGGCACGGGAGTGGCCGAGATCATGACGACGTCGCGAGCGCCAATGTGAATCTTTTGGTGCTCATCCGCCGCGATGCGGGCCAGCGCGGCGGATGCCTCGCCCTGGCTGCCCGTAACGACAAGCACGCGCTGCTCCGGAGGAAGTTTCAGCACGGCGTCGAGCGGAAGCAGCAGCCCTTCCGGTGGATCGAGATAGCCGAGCTGCAGGGCGGTGCGGACATTCTGTTCCATCGACCGACCGGCGACGGCGACTTTCTTGCCGTACTTCTCCGCGGCCTTCAGCACCATGTAGACCCGGCTGATGTTGGAGGCGAACGTCGCGACCAGAGTTTGACCCTTGGCATCGCGGATCACGCGATCGAGGGTTTCCATCACCACGCGCTCAGACGGCGTGTGGCCCGGTGTCTCGACTCTGGTGGTGTCGGAGAAGAGCGCCAGGACTCCCTCGTCACCAAGCTCCCGCAGACGCGCTTCATCGGTGGGCGCGCCCATCACAGGCGTTGGGTCGAACTTGAAGTCACCGGTGTCGATGATCGTGCCGGCCGGGGTATGAACCGCAATCGCATTTGAGGCAGGGATGGTGTGCGTCACGTTGATGAACTCGAGCTCGAGATCGCCGAGACGGACACGCTCGCGAGGCTCCATCGCATGCAGCTCGACCTTTTCGTCGAGTCTGGCCTCGCGCAGCTTGTTGTCGGCGAATCCCATCGCCAGCGGAGATCCATAGATTGGGATCTTCCCGATTCCGTCCAGCTGCGGAATGATGTACGGCAGCGCCCCGATGTGGTCCTCATGACCATGCGTAATGGCGATGCCCCGCAGCTTGGGCAATCGATTCTTGACGTAACGGATGTCCGGGATGATCAGGTCGATGCCACGCTCCCATTCCTCGGGGAACTTGCCGCCAGCGTCGATCAGGACAATGTCATCCCCATACTCGACCGCCATCATGCTCTTGCCGATTTCGCCGACTCCTCCCAGCGGAATCACCCGCAGCCGGCCGTCTGCGCCTTCGCCGGCGCGCGGCTGGGCGCCGCCCCTCCCGCCACGCGGATGCTGCGGCGCCGAGGGCGTATGACCCGCCCGGCCGGTGCGGGAGCGGGACGGTCCCTGGGAGTCTCGCTGCGGTCGTCTCCCTGGACGAGGTCGGGGAGGGCGCTGCCCAGGCGTGCGGGAGGAGTCCCACTGATCGCCACGTTGTTTTCCGTCCCGGGCAGATCCATTCTGGGTCCGCGCCGGCCGCGATCCTCCCTGGCTCGGTTGTGAGTTAGTAAGACGTCGTGATTTCGTCACCTAGTGCCTTTCCATGGACGCTCGACGCGCCGCGCTCCAGTCGCCTCGTCAGTCGTCAGCTCAAGCTCCTGGCCGAAAATGGGGTCCGGCCGAGTGTGAGGCGGTTCTGCCGGTTCGATGTGCACGATTGCCTGCGTCTCGGGGCCGACCTCATTGCGAATCGCGCTCTCCACCTCCGTTGCCACTTCATGCGCCTGCTTGATGGTGAGACCCGGATCAACCGTTACATGGACTTCTACCCAGTTTCGTCCACCCGAGGAGCGCACCCGCAGGTTATGCGCGGTGATCGCACCTGGGGCTCTCACGATTGCCGCCAGCAGCGCCTTGGGCTCGACGTCAGTCGCGGCATCAGTAAGCACAAGCGATGCCTCGCGCAAGATCCCCCAGGCCGCCCAGGCCACCATGCCGGCGATGACCAGGGACACCGCGGCATCGGCGCCATGCAAACCACTCCGCTCACCGAGCAGCCCCAGAATGACCGCCGCCGAGACGAGCACGTCCGATCCCGTGTGTCGCGCATCCGCTTCCAATAGGTCGCTATGGAGTCTGCGCGCCTCCCGGCGTTCCCAGATGGTCACTCCGGTATTGACCGCCATGGTGCCGATCATCACTGCGAACGAGAGTCGCGTAACCTGCGGCGTCTCCCCCGTCTGCAAGCGACTGATGGCCGATTGGACGATCTCCAGCACACCGACGGCCATCAGAGCGCCTATTGCCATTGAGGCCAGCGTTTCGTACCGTTCGTGGCCGAAATGGTGCTCCCTGTCGGGCGGTCGTGCCGCGACGGCGATGCCGACGATGCCAATTACGTTCGCAAACCCGTCGAGGAGCGAGTTAAAGCCGTCGGCGAACATCGCCACCGAACCACTGAAGAATCCGTAACCGAGTTTCGCCCCGGCTACGGCGAGATTCAGTGCAAGCACCACCGATAGGATGTATCGGATCTGATTACCGCGTCCCAAGGACTCGCGGCCAGCATCGGCCTCAGAAATCAGGGCTGAGCTTCCCCGCGCCTCGTGGGACAGCGGTGTTCCCGACGTCGTCGGTCTCACATCATTAGTGTAGCTGTAAGGCGTCAGCGACCTCCCGAGAGCGGCCGGGAGTCCCGCGCTCGGGCGCAGTTACCGAACATTTACCTGCCCTCGCCCGGTCCATTACCAGCCGCCCGCGAACCATCTGATCGCGAGTGCAATAATCACCAGCAGGACCACTGCCAGGACGCACCCGAGGCCCAACATGCTGCCGGTGCCAAGGGTTGTCGAGACCGTGGGGTCTGGCCGGACGATCTGCTGCCCGTCAGCTCCGTCAGCTGGATCGTGATCGGGTTCCACGTCGCGCCGAAGTGGACGTCACGGTTCAACCACTGGGGGTCCGCCCGGTGTGGTTGGCCCAAAGAGGAAGAACGTGTCGAAAAGCCAGGTGCCATTCTCGAAAACGAAGTCGATCCGTTGTGGGAGAGGATCCCCGCCTAGCGTCACCTCCACGTAAGCCCAAGCATGCTCCGAGTCGATAAGGTTGACCGGACCGATCCGTTCGAACGAAAGCGGAGTCGCCATGAACAGGCGCAATTGGCGGACGAACTCGTCGATTGGGCCAACAAAGCCGATCTCCTCGACAACCTGATTGCTATGCAGCGCGAGGAATCGCGTCGGATCTCCTGTGGCCCAGCAGCCGTTCGCCTGGCGCAACAGGCTGTCGATCGCCTCTTCAGCGTCGGCTCCCTCGCTGAGACCCTCCTGCGCCGCGACGCCGGTCCCGATTTCCCCCATGGCGACGGGCGTTGCCAGGGCTTCTGGCGCGAGACCTGTGGCAAAGGGGTCGGTCAGCGATCGCGGCGAGACCGCGCAGGCCTCGAACCCGCCCAGGGGGCGCGTAGTGAGCAGCGTCAGCCGTTCGATGCAAGAGTCGGTGATCGGGGTCAAGGTCAGCCGGTCGTCGGTTTGCCGCCACGCGTAGGTGGCCGGTTCTCCGCTATCGGCGGTTATGTCGCATCCTACCAGGCCGCTCCATTCGTTGAATGTCAACGTTGCTTCGGCGGCCTCGAAACTGCCGGTTACGACCTCGCCCACATCCTGCCGAGCAAGGCTGAAACTGCCGTCACCACTGAAGGTGACGTTCCACAGACCGGCGAGCGCGGGCCCGCCGGCCAGGTTCGGTGGGATATCGTTTCTGGCGATCGTTACAGTGAAGACTCCGGCGAGCGGCTGCACTTCCTCTTCATCCTGGAAGAGCGCGAGCACCGGCATCACAAGTGCCACCGTCGTAAGCAGCGAAAACAGCGCAGCGATCGCCGCCGCACGCAGCGAAAGCGGCCGAAAATCGGTCCTGCGCGTCATGATGGGCAACTCCTGACGGTGTGGCCAGCCGAGAACCGCCGATTTACTGCGGTTTAGAACGGGGCGGGCGATGCCGATACGCAGATTAGACGGCAGCCGGGACACGTTCGGCAAGCACGGTCTATCCAGTCCCAAGTGGCATGCCGTGCACGTGGTCTTACCACGGCCCGTGGTACCCTCACGGAAAAGCCACGAGATGACAACGTTGCACGGTGTCAAGTCCGCCGCATTTTCCGCTTACTAGGGGAACCCATGACGTTTGCCCGATCACCCAAGCTTCTGCGCCGCGGCCGCAGTCGTTGGCATCTCGGCGCGCGAGCCCTCGTTCTGCTCGTCGTTACGGCCATATTGGGTACCGTTGCTCCCCCTCCTGTCGGTCAGGCCGAGGAGGAAGGAGCGATCCCGGTCGGCGAATTCCGGCTCTTGGAACCGGTCGAAAATATGTTGAGCGCCTCGTCGTGGGTGATGGCGACGGGGCAGGATCCCCGGCTGCTTGATATCCCGACTGGTGGTGAGGCCCGAGGCGTTGATTGGACAGGTTACGGGGTTGTGCCGGGCGGCTCCCGAAGCGGAAGCGCCATGGCACCCCAGGTACCGTTCCGCTCCGCCGCTCCCGCGTTCAGCCGCAACCAGCTCTTGACCCGACAGCTCGGGTTGTTCCCGCTCAATACCGAGCCCCACATCGCGGTCAATCCGCTCGATCCGGAGCACCTGGTGGTCGGCGTCATCGACTACAACTTCCCCTCCATGTCGTCGTACGTTTCGTTTGATGGCGGTGAAACCTGGGAAGGCCCCAACCAGCTGCGGTATTTCCAGGAGGATTTGAGCGCGGCCGGCGATCCCGTGGTGGCATTTGATCGGGATGGCAACGTCTACATGGCCTCGATCTCACTCGGATTGGAAGAATTCAGGCTCGGCAGCCTGGTGTCCGCGACCGAGATCTCCAGCATCGTAGTTTCCAAGTCCGAGGACGACGGTCTGACCTGGGGCGAAGCCGTCTCCACCGCGCGCTCGACCGTGGAGACCACGTCGTCCCCCGACGAATCGGGCCGGGAACGGGGTGAGGTCGCGGCTGAATTTCTCGATAAACCGTGGATGGCGATCGGACCGGATCCTGAAGATCCCGAGCGGGACATCATCTACATCGCCTACACCGAATTCAAGACGCGATTCACTACCCTCTATGCGGACGAGCTGCCGTTTCTCACGTCGCCAATCACCGAGACGACAATCCGCGTGGTGCGCTCTACTGACGGAGGGGCCACCTGGAGCGATCCGATTGGGGTGAGCCCGACCGTCTTTCAAGCCGAGGGCGCCGGCGAAGAGGGCGAAGAAGGCGTGTCCGCCGCTGACGCTGAGACCGACGACGGCGAGATCAACCAGCAGGCACAGCAGGAAGGCGAGGCCGCCGGTGCGGAAGCCGATCAGACCGTTCAGGGGCCGCAACCCGCGGTCATGGCCGACGGCACCGTCGTTGTCGCCTACCTCGACACGACGCTCGACGGGGTCCAGGAAGGACTTGCCACGATCATGGTGACGCTGTCCGAAGACGGCGGTCGCACCTTTGGGGAGCCGATCCAGGCCGGAGTCTTCCGCGAGATCCACTTCCGACCGCGTAACACATTTTTCCGCTGGTGGGGCTCTGCATTCCCGCAGATCACCGTCGGAGCCGACGATGAGATCTATGTCGCGATCACGGCGAAGCCAGGTGACAAGCCGACCGATGACGGTGATATCTACCTGCTGCGGTCCCTGGACAAGGGTCAGGCCTGGGAAGCGCCGGTGCGCATCAACGCCGACGACACCGATCGCATCCAGTTCTTCCCCGCGATC
>DASUQU010000117.1:0-33830 GCA_036280495.1 Thermomicrobiales bacterium
CAGCACCCGGAAGACATAGTCGATGATCGACGTGGCCATCTTGATGTTCGGGTGACCGGAGACCATCCCCTGCGGCTCGAAACGAGTAAAGGTGAACGTCTCGACGAACTCCTCGAGCGGCACGCCGTACTGCAAGCCCTTCGAGATGGCGATGGCGAAGCAGTTGATCATCGAGCGGAAAGCTGCGCCCTCCTTGTGCATGTCGATGAAGATCTCTCCAAGGGTGCCGTCCTCGTATTCGCCCGTGCGGAGGAAGACCTTGTTTCCCGCGACTCTTGCCTCCTGAGTGAATCCTCCGCGTCGTGCTGGCAGCCGGCGTCGCACCGGCTGCGCGGCGGCGGCCGCCGCCCGTGTTTTCGCGTCGGCGGCGAACCGCTCTTGCTCCCACTCGGCGCGGGCGTTGGCAAGGGCATCGGTCACGGCCTCGGCGACCGCATGCTCGATGCGAAGCTCGATCTCGCTTTCCTTGGCCGAGGCGGCTTCCGCGGACGCTGTGGAGTCACTCTTCGCGGAGAGCGGCTGGCTCAACTTCGAACCGTCGCGGTAGAGGGCCATCGCTTTGATGCCATGTCGCCAGCTCTGCTCGTAGGCGTCGAGCACGTCCTCGACCGTAGCCTCGTTTGGCATATTGATCGTCTTGGAGATGGCGCCGGAGAGGAAGCTCTGCGCAGCGCTCATCATCTGGATGTGACCCATGTGGTGGATGAAGCGCGTTCCCGTCTTCCCGCACTTGTTGGCGCAATCGAAGACCGGCAGATGCTCTTCGCGGAGGAACGGCGCTCCCTCGACGGTCATCGAGCCGCAAATGACCGAGTTGGCCTCGTCGATCTCGCGCTGGCTAAATCCGAGCACCCGCAGTAGGTCAAATCCAGGAAGGCTGGCATCCGCGGCCGAGATTCCCGCCCGTCGCAAGGCGTCTTCTCCGAGCGACCAGATGTTGAATGCGAAACCGAGCTCGAAGACTCCCGGCAAGGCGGTCTCGATCTTGTCGATGTCCTCGTCAAGGAAGCCACGATCGCGCAGGGAGTCGCGGTTGATGTGCGGCGCGCCCTCGAGCGTCATCGTTCCTAACACGTACGTGAGAATGGCCTGCCGCTCCGCGGCGGAATACCCGAGATTGCGCAGAGCCGGCTCGATGCTCTGGTTGGCGATCTTGAAGTAGCCGCCGCCGGCGAGCTTCTTGAACTTCACCAACGCGAAATCGGGCTCCACCCCGGTGGTGTCGCAATCCATCAACAACCCGATCGTGCCCGTCGGGGCGAGCAACGTCGTCTGAGCATTCCGGTAGCCGTATCGCTCGCCTTCAGCCAGCGCGCGATCCCAGGCACCACGCGCGGCGTCCAGCAATGACGCGGGGACGTGGTCGGCGGAGATCGGCATCGGCAAGACCGACAGCTGCTCGTACTCGGATGGCGCAACGTCGTACGCGGCGCGGCGGTGGTTGCGGATGACGCGCAACATATGCTCGCGGTTGGCGGCAAATCCGGGGAATGGTCCCAGGTGGCGCGCCAGCTCAGCGGAGGCCGCGTAGCTCTCGCCGGTCATGAGTGCCGTGATCGCGCCCGCGTAGGCTCGAGCCTGATCCGAGTCGTAGGGCATGCCGAGCAGCATGAGCACGGTGCCTAGGTTGGCGTAGCCAAGGCCAAGGGTCCGAAAGTCATAGGAGAGCCGGGCGATCTCTTCGCTCGGGAATTGCGCCATCAAGACGCTGATCTCGAGCACGATCGTCCACAGCCGGACCGCATGGCGAAAGGCATTGATGTCGAACTGACCGGTCTCCACGTCGAGGAACTTCATCAGGTTCAGCGATGCCAGGTTGCACGCGGTGTTGTCGAGAAACATGTACTCGGAACACGGGTTACTGGCGTTGATGCGCCCGGCCTCCGGGCAGGTGTGCCAGTCGTTGATGGTGGTATCGAATTGAAGTCCTGGATCCGCGCACTGCCATGCCGCTTCCGCGATTTGCCGCCAGAGGTCGCGTGCCCTGACAGTCTTGCTGACATGCGACGGATCGGTCCGCCAGCGGAGGGCCCAATCTTCGTCGCGATCAACGGCTTCGAGGAACGCTTCGCTGACGCGGACGGAGTTGTTCGAGTTCTGTCCGGAGACCGTGGCGTACGCCTCGCCGTTGAAATCACTCGGATAGCCGGCAGCGATCAGCGCCGCGACTTTTTTCTCTTCGTCGACTTTCCAGTTAATGAACTTTTCGACGTCCGGGTGGTCGACGTCGACGATGACCATCTTCGCGGCACGGCGGGTGGTGCCGCCGCTCTTGATGGCGCCCGCCGCCCGGTCCCCGACGCGGAGAAAGCTCATCAAACCGGATGAGGTGCCGCCGCCCGAAAGCGGCTCGCCCTCGCCGCGGACGGCAGAGAAATTCGTTCCCGTTCCCGATCCGTACTTGAAGATGCGCGCCTCACGGACCCAGAGGTCCATCAGACCGCCCGGTTCGACGAGCGAGTCGTGCGCGCTCTGGATGAAGCAGGCGTGGGGTTGGGGGCGAGTATAGGCGTCGCTGCTCTGCTTCAGTTCGCCATCAGTCGGATCGACGAAGTAGTGGCCCTGAGCGGGTCCAGTGATGCCATAGGCCCACGCGAGGCCGGTGTTGAACCACTGGGGCGAGTTCGGCGCCGCCATTTGATGCACGAGCATGTAGGCGAGCTCATCCTCGAATGCTTTCGCGTCGGCGGCGGTGGCAAAGTAGCCGTTGCTCTCGCCCCAGTGCCGCCAGCCACCTGTCAGCCGCCCGATCACTTGCCGTGCCGATCGCTCCGGACCGAGAACCGGCTTACCCGACTCGTCGAGCAGCGGGTTGCCTGATTGGTCGTATTGGGGCACGCCCGCTTTGCGGAAGTACTTCGAGACCATGATGTCGGACGCGACCTGAGACCAGGCGGCGGGCACCTCGGCATCGGCCATCTCGAAGACGACCGTACCGTCCGGATTCGTGATGCGCGAGGTCCGCGTCGACCATTCCACGCCCGAGTAGGCGTCTTCGCTCTCCGCGGTGAACCGCCGCTCGATTTTCAATCCGGTCTTGCCGCTTCGCCCGCTTGCCTTCATCGTCTGCCCTCGCTACCGACATCACCGAATCGCCGTTGACCGGCCGCTCCCGACCGTCGCTACCATTCCGTGAACTTCTCGCTCCACCACGCCTCGCGGGGCTACATATCGAGGCCACGCTGCTTCAGCAGTACGACATATAGTACTAAGACGACGCCGGAAACACAATATGTGCCAACTTGTCAGGGAAGCGGTAATAGACAGCGCGATCCAGCGAGCAGTGTACGTACAGCATGAGCGGAGCTGTGACTTTCTTGTCACAAAAGGTCGATTGCAGTCAGTCAACGACTCATAGATTCGGGATTAGGGAGCGAGCGAGACTATCGCTCTGGCTCCCCATGCAGTGTCGCCGACCACGCCGCGCGGGTATGAAATCGCCGCAGCAACCGGATCACCGGACCACCGGCGACCAGAATGAGGAGGGCGGTGGCTGCCGCTCGGGTCGTGTCGTGCACGAGCGACGTTGCCACGTAGAAAGCCGCGTAGCGCTCGACGCTTTCCGACAGCGACAACCCCGGCGTCCAATAGAGTCCGATGTCGCCGGTCACACCCGGAGCGGCGAATGGCCACGAATAGAGATTCATCAGCGCTCCGTAAGCAAATCCCGTGACCGTGCCCAACGCCGCCACTGTCGCTAGCTCGGCACGGACCTGGGTCGGCTCGGGTAACCAGCCAGCGGCGACGCCGACCCAACCAGCGCAGAGCATCTGAAAGGGGAGCCACGGCCCCACGCCAGCTGTGATGGCCGCGGAGAGTAACAGGGTGAGCGTACCCATCACGAAGCCGAACCGGGACCCAAAGACATACCCCACGAGCACGATGAGCGCGAAGATCGGAGAGGCTCCCAGAAACGAAGGCACAAGGCGAAGAGTCGCGTCGATGGCCACGAGCGCCGCGAGCAGCGCCACAGAACGCGCATGGCTGCCCGAGGCGGGTCCGCGAACAAGCTCGGCGACCGTGACGACGAGCGATCCGCCTACAACGAATGCCAGGAGCAGTGATGCCTCCACCGTCCTCGGTGAAACCTCACCGGCCGCATTCGGCAGCGCCGAGATTAGAAAGGGCAGCGCGAATGTCAGGAGCCCGGCAATCGAAACGATTATGAGTGTCGTGATCTGAAGTCGCTCTACGCGTGAAGCACCAAGTCTCACCGAAGTCGACCTTTCCTGGAGCGTTGATCGATTTCCGTATTATTCGTGGCGGCGAATGGTGCGAGACAAGTGGGAACGCGTCGATAGCAGCACACCGGACGAACACGCGACGCTAGAAAATCGTGGTCGAGCATGGATATCACGCTTGAAGACCTGAGAGTGCTCGAGCCTCGGCTTTTATGGGGGGGAGAAGATGGCGACGCGTCCGAAATGGCCGAGAAAGGGTCCCGTGCTATTTCGTGGGCTGTTTCCGCCCGCGCGACGGCGCCTCATCTGCCCCACCTCCGTGGCGGCGAAGTCGTGCTCATTCCGGCGCGCGTGATTGGTGTCGTTGGCAGAGAACTACCGGCGCTGTTGAGAGAAGCCAGGCTGCGAGACGTCGCCGCCGTGGTCTTCGAACGAGGAGGACCTGCGGTTCCCAGGGTCGATTCCATCGACGACGTACCAGCGCTCTGCTGGGAGGAGGATCTCACGGCGGACACCGAGGCAGGGATCAATCGCCTGTTGACGGAGTGCCGTGGCAATCTCTACCGGGTTGGGAGTGAGCTCGAGCGCTTGATGACTGACCTGACCGCCAGTCGCTCAGGGCTGACAGCGCTGGTTCAGACCACGGCCGATCGATCGGGTCTGCCCATTCAAGTCATCGACGCCCGGGGGCGGCTGCTGGCAGCTTCGCACCCGGATCACGGTGTTTTAGACGGTGCTTCCCGCGCCGACCAGACGACCCAGGTCGAGAAAACGTTGCCATCCGGGTTGTCATTGGTCTTGGGACCGCTACGGCCCGACCAGCGAGTCGTTGGACGCTTCCTCGTCGAGCGGATCGCCGCAGCCGTCTCCATTGCCGCCCGGCAAGACGAGGCGGTACGACCCCGGGGAGCGCGTCGGGTCGAGGCAGTAGAAGCGCTTCTCGCGGGGCAATCGGGAAGCTCAGGTGAGCAACGGGCGGCAGCACTGGCTCTCGGCCTTGATCCCGATGGGACATTCCTGGTGGCCGTTAGTACGCACGAAATAGATGCCACCGTGATCAACCTGCTCGCGCCGCTGGGATCAGTCAACGCCGCAGGGGTAATGAATGGGCTCCGAACCTTTCTCGTCGCCGTCGGTGGTCGAGAGGACCGGCAAAGCCTCCATAGTCGGGTTGCCGAGGTAAAACGGCGGTGGCATGTTGAAATCGAAGGGACGTCGGCAACGCTGGCGATCTCGGCGCCGGCTTCAGGAGTGACGCGGCTACCGGCGGCGCTAAGCGAGGCATCGTTCATCGCGACCCTTCAGGACCGCTCACGGCTACCGCGCTATGCGGCCTCGTTCGACTCGATCGATGACATCGGCGCGTTCCAGTTGCTCTATCTGTTACGTGACACGAGCGAGCTCCGCAAGTTCGTATCGGATGCGCTCGGTGCACTCGAACTTCGCGATCGGAGGGGAACTTTGCGCGAAACGCTACGCGCCTATCTCGAATCGGGAGGCTCTCACGCCGGCGCCTCCGATCAGCTCGGTATCCACCGAAATACGCTGGCGTACCGATTGCGGAGGATCGGCGAATTGATTGGGCGCGACGTGGGCGATCCCCGATCGTGGCTGACGCTATACCTGGCGCTTTCGGCATCGGAACTGCTCAAGGTCGAAGCCAATGAACGCTAGACCCGCCGCCGGTACGATCACCCGCCCCCAGTTCTCCCTTGGTGGAGCGGAGCCAGAAGAGACCGGGGTCGGCGAGCTGACGCTTTCGAGCGAGCTTCGCGATACGATCGTCAAGCATCTTCGGCTTTGCCGTCCCGATGAAGGCGTTGGACTCCTCGCCGCCTCGAGGAGGGGCTCAGCCCTAGTCGCCGTTCGCTTTTACCCCGGCCGCAACATCGATTCATCGCCACAGCGATATACAATGGACCCCACCGACGTCATGGCTGCGCTGGCCGATATGAAGCGTCGAGAGACAAGGCTCGGGGCTATCGTCCACTCCCATCCGAAAACGTCTCCGGTTCCCTCCCGAACCGACCTCGCCGAGGCGAACATTCCCGGTGTCTTGAGCCTCATCGTCGGATTTTTTCCGGAAATAGAGCTACGGGCTTGGAGTTTTGGCTACGATGATCACGGCGATGTAGTTCGCTTTGAAGAGGTCCCAATCACGTGAATGATCTCGACGTGAGCGAATTCAACCAGCGAAATGAGCGCAAGGCGGCTGAAATCGAACGAGCGTCTCGCGGTCCGGTGAAAGGGGTGGCATGAACGGGTCTGCAGTCGGTCAGCAGGAACAGGAAGTCGCGGATTCGTCGGTTCGGGACCTGCCAAACGACGCTCTGATCATCCGGCTCATCCAGACGGTCAACCACCTGTCGCGCTGGCTGACCCCGATCCACAACCGGACGGTTCTCGAGTTCTCGCTCCGCCGATCAGAGCCATCGGCCAAGGACCTCCTGATCCGCATGCGGGATACCGAGACGCGTGCGTACGGATACATGAACGCTATCGCTTCGGAGAGGGATCCGGACCTCGACCGGATCCCCCGCGTTGAACCGTCGCCCGGTCAGATCGCGGTCGACCGCTCCGCTCACCCTCTCGTCATCATGTCGGAGTTCCGCCGAGTCCGCGAGAGCTCGACTTCGCTGTTGCGGGCGCTGCCCGACACCGCCTGGGAACGCGGTGGCTTTAGCCGTACGCACCGAAACTGGACTATCCGCGAGCTGGCAGAGTACTTGTCCCGGCATGACCGGGAAATGCTGCAAGGGATCGACCGCACCCTGAGCCGGACTGGCGCGCGCCAGGGCATCGCGGCCGTGTCTCAGGTTGACTTCACGCAGATCGAGGAGCCATTCCTGGCGACGGTGTCGCGTGAGTAGGCAGCCTATGGATCGGGGCGGGTACCGCGGCCGGAAAGCGATCGGATAGGCGGACCATGGAACGGGACAGTGTCGCGGACGCCGGCGTGGCAACGGCGGAGGAGCTGGCACGCGAGTTCTTCGCGGCAATCGACGCTCGCGATCCACGCCGCTTGCGTGCCACCCTAGCCAACCATGCCTCGTTCCGGGCACTTCCGCACCGAGAGCTGATCCGACCGGCGGACGAGATCGTCGCCTATTTTGGGACCGTCGTGAGCTCATACCCGACCGCGCGCTGGGAGGTAACGGACATCATCTCCGATGGCGAGCGGGCGGCGGTGCAGTTCACGCTGCGGGAATTCGCGTCTCACCTCGGCCGTGAGCTCCTCTCCGAGCAAGCGGCGATCATACGCACCAACGCGGGCAAGATCACGAGCATCGTCGGGTATTACGACTCGAGTGAGTTTCGCGCACAGTTCTGGAGCAATGGTGCCTCGTAGCCGCAGGTCGGATCCGACCCCATGGACCCTCGGAACCGCTCCCTGCATCACTTGTGAGCGACGTGGCTAGCCGAGAGATTGCCGTCGGCGGAGAGCCGCGTGGCGTTCACCCGTCATACCCAGTCGATCCCGCCGACAAATTTGATGTGCGTCTTCGCCGCGCGCTCGCAAATCCCCGGTTGCGAGACAACCTGACGGCGTTCCAGCAAGGCTGGCGATCGGCACGCGATCGGGCGGCGGACGAGATCGACTTTCCAACGCTGCAAGCGCGAATGAAACGCGCGAAAACCGCGGTTACGGCCGATCTGGAAATGTATCTCGAAGCTTTCCGCATGGCGGCGGAAGGGGCCGGAGCCACCGTCCATATGGCCAGCAACGCGGCTGACGCCAATCGCGTGATTCTCGAGATTGCGCGGAGTCACCAAGTCTCACTGATCGCGAAGTCCAAGTCGATGGTCAGTGAGGAGATCGGGTTCAACCATGTGGCCGAGGATGCCGGCTACCGTGTGGTGGAGACCGATCTCGGGGAGTGGATCGTCCAGCTCCGTCATGAGCGGCCGAGCCACATGGTGATGCCCGCCGTGCACCTCTCGCGGCAGGAAATCGGCGCCGACATGTCGAGCGCATTGAGACAAGAGGTTCCCGGCGAGGACATCGCGGCCCAAGTGGGTACGGCGCGCGATGAGATCCGTGACGCCTTTTTCGCGGCGGGAATGGGGATCACCGGCGCCAACGCGCTGATCGCGGAGTCCGGAACGGTGATGATGGTGACCAATGAAGGTAATGGTCGTCTCTGCGCCTCCGTTCCGCCGGTTCATGTCGTCCTCGCGGGTATCGAGAAACTTCTCCCGACGTTCGCCGATGCGGCCACGCAGCTCCGGCTCCTGGCACGCTCCGGAACGGCGCAGCGAATAACGAGCTACACCACCTTCATCACCGGTCCCACCCCGGGTCACAACATGCATATCGTGCTGGTCGACAACGGTCGGCGAACCATGGCGGCCATGCCGGAGTTCACCGAGGCGCTGCACTGCATCCGCTGTGCAGCCTGCGCCAACGTCTGCCCCCCGTATCGGGAGGTTGGCGGTCATGCGTTTGGCTACATCTATACCGGTGCAATTGGTCTGGTGGTGACCGGTTTTCACCACGGGCTCGAGGCGGCGGCCGGGCCGCAGAGCCTGTGCCTCTCCTGTAATGCCTGCGAAACCGTCTGTCCGGCGGGCATTCCGTTGCCGCGACAAATCCTCGATGTGCGATCGCTGGTTGTGGAGGAGTTCGGGATCAAGGAGCCGAAACGAACGATACTGGCCCTTTACGCCCGGCCAAAGACCTCCGAGCTGGCTTTGAAGATCGCTCGCCGGCTACAACGACCAGTCGTTCGTGACGCTCGTCTTCTGCGGACCCGGCAAGTCCCTATCGTACGTAGTCAAACCCGATGGCGGTCCCTGCCGTTGCTTGCGGATCGACCTTTGCGGACAAGGCTCACCCGAGGGAAACTCTTGCCCGCCGAACCTCCGGTCGTTCCCAATCGCGCGGCGGGATACCGAGTAGCATTCTTTCCCGGCTGCATGACCGACAACCTTTACCCCGAACAGGGCCAGGCAATCGTGCGAGCTCTGAGAGGGCTTGGGGTGGATGTGCTCTATCCGGAAGGGTTGCACTGCTGTGGTCTTCCGGCCCTCAACTCAGGCGATGCCAGGCATGGCAAATGGATGGCGCGGCACACGATCAAAGCCCTCGAACGCTGTCAAGCCGACTTCATCGTTTCGGGTAGCGCGAGCTGCGTCGCCACTCTGGGCCAGGACTACCTCCATCTGTTCCGCGATGACCCGGTCTGGCTCGCGAGGGCAGAGTCGATTGCGCGAAAAGTGATCGACTTCACGTCGTTCATCGATGCAGTCGCCGATCTGCCGGCCGGGAGCCTTGCGCACGGGGAGCGGCGTGTGCTGGCGTACCACGATTCTTGCCAGGGTCTGAATGCGCTCGGTCTGCGACGAGCCCCGAGGCGAATCCTCGGCGACGTGCTCGGGCATGAGGTGCGGGATCTTGCCGAATCGACGGTCTGTTGTGGTTTTGGGGGAAGCTTTTCTTTCGACCACCCTCGCATCAGCAAGCGCTTGATGAACCGGAAGCTCGACGATGCCCAGGCAACCGGAGCGCTCGAGATCGTGACCGACAACCAGGGATGCATCATGCAGCTCCACGGCGGCAGTGACGCCCAGGGGAGGGGGCTCGAAGTGCTCCACCTGGCACAGCTCGTCGATGAGGGGATCGCCGCCGCGCGCGAGTGGCTCGAGGCGAAGCAATCGACCATTCGGCCAGAGAACAGCGCCGCCGGGTCTGATGATGCCGGCGCCCCTTGATCCCACCCCGAAGGCCGTAATTTTCGATCTCGACGACACCCTCTGCGACTATGCCTCCGCCCGCGAGGCACGATTGCGGCGGGCCTTCACGCTCTCCCCGCACGAGGGCACCCAAGCTTCTGACGCAATCGATCTCGACAACATGGTCGCCGAGTCGATTCAGATGCACCCGCACGGCGCCGATCACTTCGCAGAGTTGTTTGCTCGATTCGGGATCGTCGATGCCGCACGGGCGTCAGCCGCGGCTGATTGGTATCGCACGAACCGTTTCCATGGCCTACGGCTGTTTCCGGGGACCGAGGCGGTGTTTTCGGCGGTCCGAAACGCCGTGTTAGATGAGGGCTCCAGGGCACCTCGTCCGATTGGGATCGTGACGAACGGTCCGACCGAGGTGCAGCGGGCGAAACTCCAGCTTCTCGGAATCGACCGCCTGGTCGACTTCATCCTGGTCTCCGAAGAATTCGGCATCGCAAAGCCCGAGCCCGAGATTTTTCGTGAAGCGCTGCGACTCGCCAGGGTCAAATCTGAGGAGGCGGTCTTCGTTGGGGATTCCGCCGAATTCGACATCGCCGGGGCTCAGGCGGCCGGCATTCCAACCGTCTGGGTGAACCGCCATCAGCGTCCATGGATGGGGCCTGGTCCGGCGCCAACCCGTCAGATTCGCACACTTGCCGAATTGCCTCAGCTTCTTGGCGCGGCGTAGACCCGCACCAAGCGCCATTCAGCGTGGCTGGCCGCGGTTGCCGGGAGCGACCGCGGGCATACACGGCGAGGTGCTCAGTTCGATTCACAGCGAAACACCTTTGGTAGGCTTGCCCCGATCGGCTATCGCAACCCCAGCCAAGTCTTAAACGCCGATCGGTTGACGAACGACGCGCGACGTCCAGGTGGGGCTACGGAGGCATCTGTCGATATGCCGGTCGAGCAAAGCGAGCCGAAAACTGACCATCCAACTGGAGTGCCAGCCGTTTCCCGACGGGCGGTTGTTCGCGGGGCAGCCGGGGCGTGGCTCGGAGCATACGCTCTTTTCACAACGGGGAGCGCACGCGCCCAGACACCGGTAGCGACGCCGAGCGCGGATCAGGCAGTTGAAACAGTGCCTGGGATCACCCTTCCAGAGAGCATCACGCTCGCCGCGACCGAGCCTGCTTCTGGCACGCCGGCTCGAGGTGGCGCGCTTCGGCTCGTTCGACCGGGCAGGAGTCTCGAAAATTTCAACCCGAGCGCATTTCATCAAGACCCTCAGATCCCTTTCAGCTATCTCGAGCCGCTTGTTCGGCCCGATCCCGTGACGATGCGGCCAGCGCCCTGGTTAGCAGAGCGCTGGGAGTGGCGGGATCGGGGGCTCGAGCTCAATTTCGTGCTTCGCGACGGCGTCGTTTGGCACGACGGAGCGACCCTGACGGCTGCTGACGCCGCTTTCAGCTTTGAGGTCTACGGAAGCGATACCAATTCGATCGTCAGCGAGCTTTTTTCCCTTGTCGAAAACGTCGAGGTGGTTTCGGACCGTGAACTTCGCGTTCGTTTCACCGCTCGTGATCCAAACTGGCTCTTCAACGTTGCAACCCTGCCGATTGTCTCCAGGAAGCAGTACGGCGAATATTGGGAGGGATTGCCTGCGCCAGGACGCACACTATCGGGTTTCGATTGGTCGCGCGACAAGCCGGTTGGCACGGGACCGTGGCAGCTTTCTGAGTGGGAAGCCAGCCACGCCGCTTTCACTCGGTTCGACCGCTACTGGGGCCGAGGACCGTGGCTGGATCAGCTCGAGATCGCCGTGATTGACGGTCCCCGCGCCAGATTGGAAGCCTGGCAAAACGGACGATCGGAAGTCACTTGGCCGGTGCGCGTTCCTCAGTTGTCGGAACTGCGAGAAGTGACCGGGACGCTCTATCCCGTACCGGCCGCATCGGTGATGTTCGCGGCGTTCAATTTCGCGAATCCGAATCAGCCGGATGGCAGCCTCTGGTCCGATCTTCGCGTCAGAGTTGCCGCGTCGCAAGCGATCAACAGAGAACGGTATGCGCAAGACGTCTTTGCCGGCTTCACGCGCTGGCGGGCCGCCGGCACCATCGCCCAGCCGTGGGCGCATGATGACGAACTCACAACGCCGGCATTCAGTCAGGAGGCCGCCTCGGTCTTGCTGACCGAGTCAGGTTGGATCGACTACGACGGCGACGGTGTCCGCGAAGACGTCAATGGCCGGCAGCTGCGCCCAATTGCAATCGTCCGCGAGGATAGCCGGCCGGAGCTTGCGGCGGTGATGGCCCGGGTCGCCCGCGATTTAGCGTCGATTGGCATCATAGTGTCGATCGAAGTCCTCCCGCCCGACGTTTTCGATGAGCGGTGGATCACGCGCCGGGATTACGATCTCATTGCCTACGCTTACGACCAGCTCCCGGGATTTACCGACTTCGATCTCTACGGATCGACGTGGGACATCCGGACTAACCCGGCGGGCTGGAATCCTGGCGGATATGCGAACCCCGAGGCGGATGCCGCGATCGACGCATTTCTCGGCGCCGTCTCTGTCGAGCGTCAGGCTGTTGCCCTAAGACGCCTGCAACGCGCCGTCGACGAGGACCTCTTCGGGCTCTGGCTCGGGTTTCCGGACGATCTGGTGCTCGTCGCGCCGGGGATCGAGGGCTTCGAGCCCAATATGGCCTGGCAGACCGCTCGCACCTGGGATCTGTGGCGCGACCCTGAGAACGCCTGAGATCGGATCAGGACGGGCTCTGCTCGGGATCTGAACAGCTCCCGCCGGCGAACCCCGGCGGATCGCTGGCGGGAAACGATTCCTCGACTGCCTCTTGAACTTCGGCTTGCTCGGCTCGCCCTTCGCGCTCGGTCGGATCCTCTTTCTTGTCGTCGACGGAGTAGATGACCTTCCCGAGTCCGGCCCGTTTCGTCGCATCGGTCATGTGATTACCTCGTACTTGCGGTCGTTTCCCCGGTTCTCACGTCTAAAGCTACTTGACGGACCCCGCGGTCAACCCCTTGACGATGTACCGCTCGAGAAAGATGCCAATGATGGCCAACGGGGCGATCGCGGCACAAGTGAGGGCCGCCATCGTCCACCATTTGATTCCCTGGGAGCTGACCTGGCCGGCAATGAGGAACGGTAGTGTCACGGCGTTCGTCGACGCCAGTACCAGCGCAATAAAGTATTCATTCCAGCAGAGAACGACGGTGAGGATGTACGCCGCGACGAGACCGGGAGCGGCGATCGGGAGCACGATCCTGAGGAACGCACCCCAGATCGACGACCCATCCACCTGCGCCGCCTGTTCCAGTTCGGACGGGATCGAGTTGAACTGGTCGAACATGATCCAAATGACGATCGGCAGGTTCATGACCGTGTAGATGAGGACGAGACCTTCGCGGGTGTCCTTGAGCCCGAGATTGACGAACATCAGCAAGATTGGCAGAGCGATCGCGGCCGGGGGCAGGATCAACTGGGCAAGGAAAAAGTTCCTGATCTGTTTGTTGTCGTAGGGACCGTACCGATAGCGGTAGCGGGACAGTCCGTACGCCGCCAGCGAACCGAGCGCCACCGCGAGCAGCGCTGCGGCAAGGGAGACGACCAGGGTGTTCTGGAAATGGCGCAAGAAATTCGCGCGCTGTCCCGGTTCATAGAGGAGCGGGAACCAGCCCTTGTTGTCCGGCTGGAAATCGACCCACGGCAGGTACTTGGGGCCTTGCAAGACGGCTTCGCGGGGTTTGATCGAGGTGCTGGCGGTCCAGTAAAGCGGGAAGAGGCAAATGAAAGCCCAAACGATCAATGCAACGTAAATCGCCGTCCGGCTCAGCCTGTTTTTGACGCCACCTCGGTTGTGTGGCGTGATGTCGCTCGCAACAGCGGTGCTCATAGTCGCCCCTTCGCCGATGGGGACACTAGTAGACGACATCCCGAACGCGCCGACCGGCAAACATCAACAGCATCGTAACTGAGACCAGCACGACGACCAGAAAAACCATCGCGATCGCGGTGGCATAGCCGACATTGCCGCTCTCAACGCCTTCCCGATAGATGTAAAGCGAGAGCGTGTCAGTCGCGCCGCCTGGGCCTCCCGCGGTGACCACCCGCACCACATCGACCAGCTTGAACTCGAAGATCACGCGCAAGACGATGGCGGTGAGCGAAACAGGCAGCATCAGCGGGAAGGTGATGTCCCAGAAGCGCTTCCAACCGCTGGCTCCGTCGATCTGCGCCGCTTCGAATACCTCGACCGGCAGCGCCTGGAGTCCGGCGAGCAACATGACCATCATAAACGGTATGGCAATCCACGAGTCCATGGCGACGATCCCGAGGAACGCGGGAACAGGCTGGTCGAAAAAGGAAACGCGATCGATGCCGACACTGGCCAGCAGTTTGGGGACGACACCGCGGTTTGCATCGAGGATCGACCGGCCGACCATCCAGCCGACCGCGACTGGGCTGATCATGAACGGCAAGAGAAATGCCACCCGGAAGAACTTCTGCGCCCGGATCTGTTGATTCAACAGGAGTGCGACGATGAACGCCACGACGTACTGAAATGGCACCGCCACGATGACGTACTTGAAATTGTTTCCGAGAGCGCCCCAGAACCGCTCGTCGGACGCCATGCGGCGGAAATTCTCGAGTCCATTGAAAGCCGGACCGGAAATGCCGCCTATGTCCCACTCAGTGAACGCTACGGCGAGTCCGAACAACGTCGGGAAGATCACGAGCGACAGCGTGATCTGCAAGGCGGGGAGGAGGAAAAGGAGCTGCTGGCCCCTGACTCCGCCGGTGATGTAGTGCGCGACGTCGTAGATGATGAACCAGAGCAGAACGACGATGGCGACAGGACGCCACGAGGCGAAACCGAAGTCGATAACTCCCATCGTGCGCAGCACTTGAATCAGCACCACGGCGATGGTGATGATGAGGGATGCCCGGGCGGCCAACCGGGCCAGGTCATGCCATGACCTCGACCCACTTGTTGGCCTGACGATCGTTGGTTGCAGCGCGGTATCGCTCACACGGCGCCTCTGGCGGGTAGTGATCCGGCTCGTTGTGCGTCTATCGCGAAAAGATAACCGAATTTGCGATGAAACGAGCGCCCCGAGACTTCCTCGGGGCGCTCGTTTCGTTGCCGCAATGAGTCGGTTCGACCCTACATCCCGAGCGCGGCCTGGTAGAGCCCTATCTGGCTCTCGCGGTCATTGCGGTCGGTGATCTCCTCCCATCGTGCCGCGGCCGAATCGAGTGCTTCCTGTGCTGATTTCTCACCAGCGACAGCGAGTGCCACTTCTTCCTCGGCGGCGATGTAGTAGTCGAAGATCCCCGGGATGCGCGGCTCGATTGCGCCGTTGGGGTGGTTGTACGAGTCTGACTCGGAAGCAAGATACGCTTCGGCGAATTCTGGCGGATACCCGGCGTCGACCCAGTACTGGGTTTCAAAGTGGCTGTCCCGGTAGGGCTGGAACCCGGACGGGTAAATGGCGGTCCACATCGAAAGATCCTTGCCGCCCAAGTGCGCGGCAAGGTCCCACGCGGCCTCGGTGACCCCTCGCTCTTCGGCCTTCTGCATGACATAGAGGCCCCAGCCGATGTAGGCCTCGTTCGGAGCGAAGTTGAGTTGACCCTCCCCGACGGTGTCCCACTCGCCGGTCTGGTTGTTGTAGACATCCGGCGATCCGGGAAGGATCGAGAAACTCATCTTGTCTTGTACGACCGAGCTATCGCTCGTGTAGACGTTCGATCCGACGTCACCCCACCAGGCGGTCATCGCGCCGACGCCACCGAGAATCTGACCGAGTGTGACCAGTAGGTCGGCGTTGATCTGATCGGCCGGCTCGACGCCAATGACATCGATCATGTCCTGTAGAGCCCGGACGAAGGCCGGGTTGTTGACGTAGGGCTTCATCGTCTCAGGATCGAACAGCCAGGCGGGACTGTCCGGGTTCTTCGCGTAGGCGGAAGCCCGGCTGGCGAAGAAATACCAGCTAAAACCGCCTCCCGGCTTGACCACGTCCAGATAGCCGTAGATATCTGTGCCGTCGATCTGCTTGCCACTCAGGAACTGGGTCTGCGCTTGTACCTGCTGCCAACTCGTGGGAACACCCCAATCGCCTTCGCCACCGGAAGCAGACCATTCTTCAGCGAGCTCGGGGCTGGAAAACACGTCGCTGCGATAGTTGAAGTTATGGCAGTCACCATCGATGGAGATGCGATAGGTCACATCTTCCCACGTGCCGACTGGAGCTTGCAGCAGCTTGACGTAGTCGGTGAGGTCGACCTGCTCCTTGACCCAATCCGGCATCGGGTTTGCGAGACCGCGCCCGAGGATATCGCCTTCCCAGGGGGCTCCGCCCTCCATGACGTCGAATTCGATTTCCCCGGTGGCTACGCCCTGCTGAATCTTGGAGAAGATTTCGGCTTGAGGGACATCGATCCACTGAATGGTTGCGCCGGTAAATTCCTCCCAGGCCCGCGACAGGGGCCGGAAGATGTTGTTGTGATAACCAGCGTTGTTGAGACCGATGAACGTTACGGTCTGACCGCTGAACGCTCCCTGCTTAGTTGATCGTAGACAAAGCTCGCCGACGCGCTCCATGTCGGCTTCGGTCGGTTGACCACCTGCCCCCGGGATCGCAAGGATCTGGGCAAGAACATCGTCCTGCGCCCGAGCACGTTGGTAGGACTTGCCGGGAATTCCCCAGGCATAGAGGCCCGCGGCGGCGCCGGTGGCGGCTTTCAGTACGGTTCGGCGGTCGACTGGCTTGCGAAGAACTCGATTCCTCAGCGTCATGTGAACCTCCTCGAGTGCGCCAATGCACGTCGCGGCTCGTCCCCCGGTGCTCGCACCGGGTCGTGCCGCGGCGAACTATCTCCGGCCTCGAATCGGCTGTCAACAACTCGTTGTGAATCCGAGTTGGCGGTCGCCGATTGCACGGACCGGGGCCATTGGGCGCCGGTCGGAAACTCGGATCAACGACTCCGCTCCTGGGTGCTCCAACTGGACGGCAAGAACGACCGAAGGCCGGACCGTTCAAGCGCCGGCGGTCGAGACGCGATCCGATCCCGTCAGTGAGACGACGTTGGCGGGAAGTGCTACTTCCTCTTCGGCCTCATCTCGCTCGGGCCTGGGTTCAGGTTTGTACGCCAGCATGTCTGCAACCTGATTTTCGAACCACTTGGTGACGTCGTCGACTTCGACTGAGCTCCGCAATCCTTCCGCTCGCCGTCGCCGCTCCTCGAGTGGCATGGTCAACGCTCGGTGCAGCGCATCGGCGGTCCCTTCCACATCTGTCGGCCCGATAATGAGGGCGTGCTCTCCGAGCTGACTCACGGCACCGGCACCCTCCGACAGAATCAGTACGCCGTTGCGCTCGTTCAACAGAGCGCCTTCCTTGGCGACGAGATTCATGCCGTCGATGATGGAGTTCACCAGGAGCACGTCATACCACTTCATCGCCGCCAATGCCCGCGGGTAGTTCTCACCCATGATGAGATGGATTGGCTGCCATCCCGTTTCGACGTTGGCGTACTTCGCGTTGATGCGTCCCACGACCGCGCTCACGTCGTCCAGATAGTCCTGGTACTCGACCACGTCCATTCGCGATGGGACTGTGATCGCCACGAAATTGACTCGACCCTGGAAGTCCCGGTGGGCTTCCAGGAATCTATCGAACGCCAGAAACCCGCGCACGATGTTCTTGCTTGGTTCGGCGCGGTCGACACGAAGCACCGTGAACTCGTTCCAATGGTTGGGCAGGTACCGGTCGTGCGATCGCGCTTCTTTCGAGTAGGCCATCCGGCGCACCGCAGTGGCATCGATCGAGATGGGATACGTCCTCACCTCGATGCGGCGGTTCTGCCACCGCACCGACAAGGTGGAGTAGTCGATAACTGCATCCGGCACGTACGCCTGGCACGTGTACATGAATGATCGGCCATGTTCCGGAGTCTGGAAACCGACGATGTCGTTGCCGAGCATCCCTTCACAGATCGCCCGTCGGATCTCCATTGGAAGGAGCCGCCAGTAGTCCGGATCGGGCCATGGGATGTGTACGAACTGCTGCAATCGGGCGTCTGGTCGCCGTTGGCGGATGAACCCCGCGCACAAATAGAGGTGATAGTCCTGAAGCATGATCAGCGGCTCGCCGCCAGCGGCCGATGCCGCGGCAACGATCTCATCCGCAAACAGCTTGTTTACGACGACGTAGCCGTCTCGCCAGGCATCCCAGATTTCCTTCGTGATGTCCGGAGTTCGTGGCGTATCCCAAAGATAATGCTGGAGGAACCAGAGCAACGGGTTGCTGATGACGTTGTAGTACTGGTGGTACGCCTCCGGATCTGGCACGACGAAGCGAAGTCGAAACTCACACGGATTCCCGAACTCGATCAGTTCTTCTCCCGAATCCGAGGCGTGAGCAGCGCGCAGACGATCACCCTCGGTCATGGCTGCCGCGATCCAGATCGGTTGTCGCTCGCGGGCGATGGCGGTTACCGCCGTTACCACGCCACCGCTCCCTCTCCGTGCATCGAACGAACCGTCCGCCTGCCGCGAGAAGGTGACCGGTCCTCTGTTCGAGGCAATAATCAGCGGGTGCGTATCAAGGTCCGTGTCCAGGTTCGTCGCGGACGGCACCAGCCGCTTTGTCTCCGCGGACGCGCGATCTGGCATGATCCCTCCTTCCGCGTTGGGCCGCGGCTAGGCTGGCGGTATCGCGGCGCCAGGTCCAGTTGCCACCGTCATTATGCGTCCTCTGTGCCAGGCGCGCTCAGCCTTTTGGATGCTACGAAACTGTACTGGGCGCCTCAAATTGAGGGCAGCGACTCGTTGGTTGGTACAATACCGGCTCGGAGTAAGAACGGCGGCCGGAGATGGCAGGTGGCTGAAAGCGAGCGCCGGGAACCCGCGGCACGGGTCTGTCCATGGTGCGACTCGGCTGATGTTCGATTCGTTCAACGCGGCTACGCGGGGCCGACGGACGAAGTGGACCAGTACTTGATCTGTGACGCGTGTCATACGCCGACCTATGAGATCGTCGCCAAGACGTCGCGGGAGATGCGGCTGGGACGGTACAAGCCGGGCGACGTCTATCAAGACCGGCCCCACAAGACGAGCTACAGCATCAGCCGGATCCTCCGTTCCGGCCAGAACGAGTTCCTGATCTACTTGAAACCGCTTGCACAACGTGCCAGCGCCGTTCTCTGACGATTGACACGCTTCACGGTCCCGCCGGTTCGGCAATGCCGATGGCAAGCCTTTCGGGGTTGAGATGCGATCGTGCTGCTTGCCGCACTTGCTCGGGTTCGACCGCCGCGATGATATCGGGGTAGCGGTCGAGATAGTCGAGCCCGAGATTGAACTCCTCGATAGCGAGCAAAATTGCCGCAACACCGTCGTGCGTCTCGAGCGCCAGCGGTAAGACACCGGTCAGGTAGCTCTTCGCGTCTGCCAGCTCTTCATCCGAGACGAGTTCGGAGCGGAGTCGCTCCAGCTCCGTTTGGATCGCAGCGAGCGCGCGATCGACGTTTTGGGGATCGACACCAGCCCGGGCCGCCCATAAGGTGCCGTCGCGCCGGGGCTCGAGCTGACTCGAAGCGTGGTAGGCGAGCCCTTGCCGGTCCCGCACCTCTGCTCCAAGACGCCCCATCAGTCCGAGCCGGCCGAGGATCATGTTCGCGACATCGAGCGCATAGTAGTCCGGGTGCCCGCGAGAAATCGTCGCGACGCCCGCGGCAATATCGGCCTGACTCTTACCAGGAATCGCCTCCGTGGCCCGGGTCGTAGAGTCGTTGGATAAGAGCCGATCTGCGATATCGATCTTGCGCGCGGTACCGTCCCAGGAGCCGAATGTCGACGAAAGGCTCTCCACCGCGCTGTCGAACCCCGCGATCCCACCCACGACAGCGATCATGGCGCCGCCCGCGCCGAACGACCGGGCGTGATAGTTGGCAACCGCGTCTCGATCGAGCCCGGCGACGATCTCGGGACTTCCGAGAACCCGGCGCCCGAAGGGATTTGGTTCGGGAAAGACGGACCGTCGAAGCAGCCGGTCGGCTGTGGCTCGGGTGTCGTTGTCTGCCTCCGCAATGGCGCCGAGCTGCTCGGATCGAACCTTGTCAACTTCGATCGCCGGAAAATCAGGACGCTGGAGTGCTTCCGCCAGCAACTGGGTCAACTCCTCAAAGTCATTCCGAAGGCCGCGGACGCGCGCCTCGACGAACTCACGACCCGTGTCGATCGACATCGAACCGCCCAGCTCGTCGAGCCGGGTGCTGATCTCCTCGAATGAGCGGCCGCTCGACCCTCGTTGCAGGGAGCGAGCCGTGAGAAAGGCGATGCCGGACTCCTCCGGCCGCTCGTAGATGGCGCCTGCGGGATCGCGTAGTCGAAGCGCAAACGACTGGCTCTGCGGTCGCTCTTGTCCTAGCACCGGAATACCATTGGGAAGGAAAGCCCGGTGAAACGAGGCGTACTCCGCTTCCATAGACGAACGCGGGCCGGTGAGTCCCCAGGCCAAGGGTGGCACGAAGCGCAGGCCAGCATACGCCGGGGGCCCTGGTGCTGCCCCCTCGGTGATGAGCGGTTCGAGCCAGCCGACAGTTCGCCGCTCCACAAGAAGGTATTTCTGCGCAACGCGCCGAATATCTTCGGCGGTCACCCTCCTGATCTCATCGGGTAGGGAAGCCGCTCGATGCCAGCCATCGACGATTTCCCAATGCCCGAGCCAATACGCCTGATTGGTCATGCCTTCCGAGGAGTAGACGAACTGTGCTTCCAACTGGTGAAGGGCCCGTTGCAGCTCATTTTCAGTGACCAGCTCATTCTGCAAGCGGGCGACTTCGCCGTCGACGATGCGCTCCAGCTGCGACAGGTCGGAGCCTGGCAGACCTGTTACGCCTATCTGAAAGAGGTACGGGTCGATTGTCAGGCCCATGTCGCTCCCCGCGGAACGAGCAAGGCCCGACGCAACCAAAGCCCGATAGAGGCGAGATGACCGCCCCATGACGCCGCCGCCGGCGAGCCCCATCGGCGGGCCACCGGACAAAATGGCTTCAGTGACCAGCAAGGGAACAGCATCGGCATTCGCTGCGCCTGGTGTGTGGTACGCAACGCGGAGGTACGGCACACCAGATGGCCGCCGCAGAAGGACACGACGCTCGCCTTGTTGTGCTGGTTCCATCACCCCAATTGACTGGGGTATCGACTCGCCGGCGGGAACCGCCTCGAAAGCTTGCTCGAGGCGGCCAAGAAGATCGCCGCTGTCGAAAGCGCCGACGGCAACGACGAACGCGTTGCCCGGATGATAGAAGCGGCGGTAATGCTGAAAGAGGTCGTCTCGCGAAATCGCGCGCAGATCGCACTCGTAGCCGATCACCATGTGTCGGTATGGATGGGCGTGGAATGCGGCGCCGACAACTTCCTCGTAGAGTGCGTAGCCCGGGTTGTTCTCCGCGCCCTGCCGCTCGGAAAGAATGACTGTCCGCTCGGACTCGACTTCTTCTGTGGTGAAGAGCGAGCCCACCATGCGGTCTGGTTCGATCCGGAGCGGGAGGTCGGTCTGGTGTGAGGGCACAGTCTCGAAATAGGCGGTCCAGTCATGCGAGGTCAGAGCATTTAGCGTCCCTCCCACCCGGGAGACATCGCGAAAAATCTGACCCTTCGCAATGCTTGCGGTTCCCTTGAACTGCATGTGCTCGACCCAGTGAGACAGCCCAGTCTTCCCCGGTTGTTCGTTTCGACTACCAACTCGGTACCAGGTCCAAAGGGAAACGACGGGTGCGGAGTGATCCTCCTGCAGGATCACCCCCAGTCCGTTGTTCAGCTGCGTCGCGACGACATGATTGGCGGACGGTGGTGCCATAAAGTTTGCTCTCCGTATTGATATTCCCCGCTGCCTCGTCGCGGGTGGGGCCGAGCCCGCGTTGCAAACGCCTGGTCAGGATAAAATGCAGCCGATCGAGACGGCCTCTCGAGGCTGAAACCAGCGGTTCACCGGCGTTAGGAAGCTTGAGGTGAGGTGTGGCGCAGATCGATCCGGAGCAGCGGTACCACGACTGGCTCATGGACCGTGTCGTGCGATTTCTGCAAACGCGAGACCGCCGGATCTTTCCGTTCACCACAAACTTTGACGAGGATCAGCTTGCGGCCTTCGTTCGGGATCTGCGCGAGGGGCTGAGTGAGGTGACCCACGGCGGCAGCGCTCGCAAGACATCGGCAACGGGGTTTGTCACCAGTGATCGGAATTTGCTGCGCATCATCAATGAATGGAGTGGAGCAAACGGCGATTGGCCGGAAGGGTCCTTTCCGCAGGATCCTGTCACGGCGCTGGGATCGTCGTCGCCGGTTGACTCGCCCCCGGCCCAGGTTTACATGAAGCGAGTCATCCGGGAACCGAAGCCTCAAGGAGACTAAGAAGTTGCTTGAGTTATGCAGGTGTTGGAACCGTCATACCGGCCCCCTGGAACCGAGATATTTTCAGACGCGGAATTGGCTGGGCCGCCGGGTCAGTAATCAGCTCGGTAAGGAGTTCGCCGATCGCCGGTGCGAATTTGAATCCGTGACCTGAAAATCCCGCACCGATCGCGACCCGCGGCAGCCTTGGATGACGGTCGACGATGAAATCGGTGTCCGGGGTCATGGCGTACAAACAGACGGCACTCTTGATCAAATGTGATGTTACGCCGGGAAGGACATGCGCGGCCAGTTCGAGGCAATCCCGATTTTCGCCCGGCCTGGTCGACCGATCAACCGTTTCCGGATCAGTAATCTCCCCTCCTGCATGGTTGGCAATCTTGAGCCCCGGGACACCGTAGACCGGAAAACCGTAGATCTCCCCGGCCGGCGAGTCGGTAATGAACACCGGGAAACGCTCGGGCTCGAATTGCCGCGGGTCGATCACTTCCTGCCACCAGAGTGTCTTGCGCAGGATGTGGATGGGTATGGCGATGTCCGTCAGCGTCCGCGTTGCCCAGGCTCCCGCGGTTACGATCAGGGCACTGGCCTCATAGCGGCCGCCTGGCGTATCGACCCAGACGTTCTCGGGCTCGGCGCCCCACGCGACTGCTTCTGTCCGTTCCAGGATGGTGGCACCGAGCGCGCGGGCGGCATTTGCCATGCCACGCAGGGCTGGCTCGTTGAGGAGAAACCCGCTGTCGGGGCTGTAAAGCGCATCCCAGTCTTCGGGCACACGAAAGGCCGGCCAACGGGACATGACTTCATAGGGTGTGAGCCACTCATATGAGAGCCCGTGAGCATCGGCGCTGGCTCGGGCCGCGCGCGCATGGACAAAACCGGGCGCAGCGAGCTCGAGCCCGCCGCATCGAACCAGAACTTGCTCTCCGCTCGAGGCTTCCAGTTCCTGCCAGAGCTGATCCGCACGACGGACGAGCGGAACGTACTCCGGAGACTCGGCATAGGCGTGGCGAATGACCAGCGTTTCGCCGCCGTGGCTCCCCCGATCGTGAACGTGGTCGAATTGCTCGAGGACCAGGGTTTTCAAGCCGCGTTTGCCGAGTGCCCAGGCGGCGGCCGTACCCATTGTTCCGCCGCCAATCACCATGACGTCAAAATGGCCTGGTGCTGTCAACTCGGCTCCTCAGATCATGAGATCGGGCAGTGTCATGCAATCCGTTACCGCGACAGAGGCGCCTGGTTGCCGAACACCCGGTCAGGTCCGTCGACCGGTGCGGCCCAGCGGATGGCATTGCCGATGACTCTCCGCACATGCGGGTTGTAGAAGGTCGGATAGCTCTCATGACCGGGGCGGAAGTAGAAGATCTTTCCGGATCCGCGCGTGTAACAACAGCCTGATCGAAAGACCTCTCCTCCCGGGAACCACGACAGGAACACGAGCTCTTGCGGAGGCGGTACGTCAAAGAACTCCCCATACATCTCTTCGCGCTCGAGTTCGATGAAGCGATCAAGCCCGGCGGCAATCGGATGCGATGGAGCGACAACCCAGATCCGCTCGAGCTCGTCCGCAACACGCCAGATGAGATTGCAGGAGGTTCCCATGAGCCGCTTGAAGACCTTCGAGTGGTGTCCGGAGTGGAGGACGACTAACCCCATACCATGGAGCACGCGGGCCTGAACTCGATTGACCGTTTCGTCACTCACCTCTTCGTGCGCTTTATGCCCCCACCAGATGAGCACGTCGGTCTCCATCAGAACGTCCTCGGGGAGGCCATTTTCCGGCTCGTCGAGTGTTGCCGTGCGGACGTTCAGGTCAGCGGAGGCGACCAAACCCTCGGCAATCGCACCATGAATTCCGTTCGGATAAACCGCTCGGTAGCGTTCCTCCTCACGTTCATGCCGAAATTCGTTCCAAATCGTGACCCGAATTTGATTCACTCCGCGGCTCCCAGCGTGTGGTGGAGGTCAGGCTGACTCATGGTGCCTCCACCTCGACCTCTTCTCCGAGCTCTGCCGAACGGTAAATCGCCTCGATGAGGCGCACCCGGTCGAGCCCTTCCTCTCCCGACGGGGACATTGGCGTGCCGTCAAGTACGCTCTCAACGAACTGCTTGAAGACCTCTCCATGGCCGTGCCGCTCGAGGAGACGGGGCTCGGTAATCGTCGGGACGCCGTCGATCTCGCCGAAGAAGCGAAGCGTTCCCGTTTGGGCGTAGTCCCGGGCGTGGATCTCCGCACCACCATTGTCGCCCAGGACCGACATCCCGAAATCGTCGCCATGCCCGGTATACGCGGCCCATGAAGCGTCGAGCTGAAGGGTCAGTCCTCCGTCGAACCGGATGAACGCTGTCGCAAAATCCTCGACTTCATACGGCTCGCCGGGTGCGATCTTGAATCGGTTCCCCTGCCACTGACCTCGCCCTTTCGGTCCCAAGGCCGCATAGGTCGCCGCGCTCACGCGACGCGCTGTTGGATTGCCAAGGACCCAAAGGGCCATATCGAGGACGTGGATGCCCAGGTCGATCAGTGGTCCGCCGCCCGCCATCTGCTTCGATGTGAACCAGGTGCCAAGACCAGGGATGCCGGAGCGACGCATCCAAAACGCGCGAGCGTGGTAGATCTCGCCAAGATTTCCGCGCTCGACTTCCTTCTTGACGAGTTGAACGTCCTGCCGGCCGCGCCGGTTGAAGACAACGCCAAGGACGCGCTCCGCGCGCCGTGCCGCGTCGATGATCCGCTGCCCTTCCACTGCTGTTGGCGCTAGCGGTTTTTCGACCATGACGTGTTTGCCGGCTTTCAGTGCCGCGAGCGCCACGGGCACATGCAAGATATTCGGCACGGCGACGGTCACCGCCTCGATGTCAGGATCCGCGACGAGATCCTGATAGTCTCGGTAGACGCGCGGGACGTCGAATTGCTTGGCCAGGTCCCGGCACCGCTCTTCATCAAGACCCGCGATGGCAACAACCTTGGCGCGCGGGATCTCGGCGAAACCCTGTAAGTGCAGGAAGCCAACACCGCAACCAATTATCCCAACTTTCAACTGCCGCGGGTCCGTCAAATTCACCCCACTAAACGTTAGAACCGCACGGGAGCGTGAGACCTGTCTCGCATCACGCCATGGCGCACTCGGATGGAGCTAGACCAATGTCAGGAGCGTGACCTCCGGAGAACACCGGAATCGCACCGGCGGACGAAAGACACCAACTCCGCGGGTCGTATAGACCGGCATTCCCATAGCCAGGTTGAGCCCCACCACGAATCGCCTGCCGCCCGCCGGCGCAGCAACCGTGCCAGCGATGGGCAGCCGCACCTGACCGCCGTGACTGTGCCCGGAGAGTTGCAGGAAGGCATCATGCCGGACTACCTGCTCGGCCCAATCGGGCTCGTGCCAGAGTGAGAGAGCGCGCGCGCACGACGGCACGCCGGCGAAGGCGCGCTCCGGTTCGGGCGCACCGAGCAGTGCATCATCGATACCGGCGACCCAGAGCTCGCCGACATTGTCGCCGACTCGTGCGCATTCATTGCGAAGCACGCGAATGCCGCGCTTCTCAAGCGCCGCAGTCATTCGCGGGGCGCCATTGGCGTAATCGTGGTTGCCGAGAACCGCGAGCGAGCCAAACCGCGTCGCGCTGGCAACATTGCCAAGCACGGCGGCGGCCTCGTCGATGTGTCGTGGCGACTCGGATACGTAGTCGCCGCCGAAGAGCAGCAGGTCGGGTTCAGTGGATAGCAATAGCCCCAAAGCGCGGTCAACATCCACCGGGCGGATCACGGAACCGAGATGAGTATCGGCGACGAAACCAATTCGCAGTCGCGGAGGCGTCTCGAGGCCAGGGGGGATGCGGAGCTCGATCCGCTCCAAGACGGGCCGGTAGGGTGTATCGTGTCGCGCTCGATGTTCCGCTAACGCGGCCGCAACCGATGCAGCGGTCGCCACCACGGCACCACCAAGCGCCCGACCGCCGACTCGAGACTTACGCGCTCGAGAGGCCTGCACCGAAAGTGCGGCCGCGGCTAGACGGCCGTCAGCCGAAGTGAAGGGCGGGCAGTCTGATACCGATCAGCGGTCTCCTCGACTACCCCGCTCTTCCGCTCGTCAACAACGAGGCGAATCTCGTCCTTCAATGCCGCGAGCATGTCCGTTTCCGCGACAGTGCGGACGATCTTCCCTTTGCGGAAGATGACGCCCTTGCCATTCCCCGCCGCAAGACCAACATCGGCGTCACGCGATTCACCGGGTCCGTTGACAACGCAGCCCATCACCGCCACGCGGATCGGCTCCGATACCGTGGTCAGGAATTCATCGACCTGGTTGGCGAGCGTGAAAAGATCGACTTCGACACGTCCGCACGTGGGGCAGGCGATCATGACTGCACCCTTTTGGCGCAGCTCCAGGCTCTTCAGTATCTCGTAAGCAACGAAGACTTCTTCGACCGGATCGGTCGTCAACGACACGCGAATCGTGTCGCCAATACCAAGTGCGAGCAATGTGCCAATCCCGGTTGCGGAGCGCACGGTTCCCGACCGTGGTGTCCCGGCCTCGGTTACTCCAAGATGCAGGGGGTAATCGTTCGGCAGGGTAGCGAACCGCCGGTATGCCTCGAAGAGGACAGGCAGCTCAAATGCCTTGAGGCTCACCTTGGTCAGGCCGAAATCGAGATCCTCGAGGATCCGGATGTGTCCGAGTGCTGACCGAACCAGCCATTCGGCGCGTAGTTCGACCTGGGATGCGCCGCGCTCGGCCATCTCGTCGACGAAGGCCGCAGGCATCGGTGCCACGGAGCCAAAATTGACGCCAATGCGGATGGGAACCTCTCGCTCCTTGGCTCGCTCAACGACCTCGCGCACATCCTCGGACTTGCGGATATTGCCCGGATTGAGACGCAGCCCGTGGATCCCGGCGTCGAGCGCTTTCAGTGCCAGGGTGTGCTCGAAGTGAATATCGGCGATGAGAGGCACCGGTGCGTGTGGAACGATGTCCGGGAGCGCGGCGGCGGCTTTGCGGTCTGGAACCGCAATCCGGACGATCTCGCACCCTGCCTCGGCGAGCTCGTGAATTTGACGGAGGGTGGCAACCGGGTCTCGCGTATCGGCCGTTGTCATGGACTGCACGACGATAGGATTGTCGCCACCGACTTTCACATCGCCGACGTAAAGCACGCGAGTGGGCCGCCGCGGAGCGATCAAAGACATACGAACTTTCTCCTGATCCTTGGACTATTACGGCAGGAAGGATCGACCTTCGTAGATTCTGAGCGCGTCCAGGACTAACACGATCACCATGAAGCCGAGCAGCAGGATCAATCCGGCCACGTGAACAATGCCCTCGCGCTCGGGCGCCAACTTCTTCCCGCCACGGAGGATCTCGACGATGACGAACAAGAGCCGCCCTCCGTCAAGTGCCGGGAGCGGTAGAAGATTCAAAACAGCCAAATTCAACGACAGCAGGATCGCGAGCTGGGCGAGCGTGACCCAGAGTGGCAGGGGGCTCGCGCTCACGATCTCGCTTGTGATCTGCCCCATGCCGAGAGGTCCCGCGATCTGATCGAGCGGCGCCCTGCCGGTGGCCAGATCACGGATTCCGGCGAGCATCTGCCCGGACTGTTCCCAGGCTTGAGCGACCCCGACGGGGATAATCGAACCAAGCGGCACGCGCTCGAACTGAGGCTTGATGGCAAGGTCCAGCCCGAGCTGCGGGAGGAGATCAGCCTCAACGTCGAGTTTTGGCACGACGAGTGAAACCGTCATCTCTTCGCTACCGCGGGCAACCTCGACCGGAACGGTGGAGCCGGAGGCGCTCGTCAGCGCGAACTGGAGCGCGTAAGGATCGATGATGGGCTCTGAACCCACGGCTACGAGTCGGTCGCCAGATTGAAACCCCGCTTCGGCGGCGGGCGATTTCTCGGTGACGGCCTCAACGGTGGCTTCCGAGATGGCGGAGTCCGTGATTCCGACCCCGGTGGGACCCTCACCCGCAGGCGGGTTTAGGCGCGGCACGACCGATGTTTCGACGAGCTCGCCATTGCGTTCGACGACCACGCTCATCGGGTTCCCGCTGAACTCGCGAGCTCGCTGCCCAACGTCGGCTGAGGACTCGACAGGAACACCGGCAACTTCAACGACGCGGTCGCCCGCCTGCCATCCAGCCACCTCGGCTGGAGATCCGGGAACAACCGAGGCGATATATACGTTCGAACGGGACACGCCCTGGAAACCGACGACCAAAATCATGAGGACGAAGGCAAGCAGGAAGTTCATCGCGGACCCGGCGACAAGGAAGAACGCCCGTTTCCCCGGAGACTTGGCGTTGATGGACTGCGGATCCGTGGTCTTGCCGTCTTCTCCGAGAACCTTCACGAATCCCCCGAAAGGGATCCAGTTCAGTGACCAGAGGACGCCGTTGCGGCGCCATCCCTTGATCCGCGGTGGGATACCGATACCGAACTCTTCGACCTTGACACCGATCAAGCGCGCGGCAACGAAGTGCCCGATCTCATGGACGAGGATGAGAACCGCGAGAATGGGGATGATATAGAGACCGTTGATGAGTCCTTCCGACACAGGTTTTTCCGCTCCGATCGCTCAGGGGCCCCCGCAGCACCCTGTGACTCGAACGTGTCCGCTGAGTAACGAGTCTACAACGACCCAGGTGAACGATGAGATCCAGACCCGGCGTCATCGAGAGGGCTGACTGCCGAATACATCGCGCAGAAACCGCGCGTTATGTATGTTAGACTGGCGACTGCCGCGCGGGCATCGCGAGCACCGTAACAAGCAAAATGGGGCTCCGGTACGAGCGAGCCCGGGCAGGGGCGCGAGGTCATGCTGGTAGGCGTGCCCAAGGAAGTCAAGGATCACGAATTCCGGGTTTCCGTTACTCCCGCCGGCGTGCGGGAATACCATGCTCGGGGACACCAGGTACTCGTCCAGCGCTCGGCGGGTGAGGGGAGTGGTTTCGCGGACGCCGAGTACACGGCCGCCGGAGCCGAGTTGGTCGATTCAGCCTCCGCGATCTACGACTGCGCCGAGATGATCGTCAAGGTCAAGGAACCAGTTCCCGCCGAATACGATCTGCTTCGCCCCGAGCAAGTCCTGTTCACGTATCTCCATCTCGCCGCCGATGCGCCGCTGACCCACGCGCTCATTCGCAATCGTGTTCAAGCGGTCGCTTATGAAACGGTGCAGCTGGATACCGGTGCGCTGCCGCTCCTGACACCGATGAGTGAGGTCGCGGGGCGAATGTCGGTCCAGGTCGGCGCCCATTTTCTCGAGAAAGCTCACGGCGGCAGCGGGACGCTCCTGGGTGGCATCCCTGGCGTCCCAGGCGCGAACGTGGTGGTGATCGGGGGTGGCGTTGTCGGTACCAACGCCGCACAGATCGCGCTCGGAATGGGCGGCAACGTCACGATTGTCGACCGCTCCCTGGAGAGACTCCGTCAGCTCGACACCATGCTTCACGGTCGCGTCAACACCCTCGCGTCGAACAGTGAGAATGTGGCGGAGGCCGTTCGCTGTGCCGACCTCGTCGTGGGCGCGGTCCTGCTGCCGGGCGCCAAGGCCCCCAAGATCGTCTCGGAGCCGATGGTCGCCGCGATGAGACCCGGGTCTGTCATCGTCGATGTGGCGATCGACCAGGGCGGATGTATCGCTACGGCACGACCGACCACGCATAGCGAGCCAACGTACATCACGTACGGTGTTGTCCACTACTGTGTGACGAATATGCCGGGCGCCGTGCCGCGTACCAGCACCATTGGTCTGTCCAACGCGACGTTGCCGTACGGCCTGGCGCTCGCAGATTTTGGGCTCGAGGGAGCCATTTTGCGCGATCCAGAACTTGCCAGAGGCGTCAACGTGATCAATGGCAAGGTGACCCATCCTGGAGTCGCGGAAGCGCTAGGGATGGATTACACGCCCCTTGCCGAGGCGACTCTTGGCGACGTCGCCCTTCTGCGCAGTTGAAATGGGGAAGCCAAACTTGCCGTCTGCGACGCGGCTGGGGTCGGAGGTACGAATGCACCAGGACGTCGAGCGTTTTTTGCAAGTGCTCGAGGCCGAACGAGGCTTCTCGGTTAACACCATCTTCGCCTACCGGAATGATCTGAATCAGTTCCTGACCTTTCTTGGCAAAGACGGCGACGGCGGTCCGCGATCACTCGATGACGATGAGATCGGCCAGGTGAGCGCGACACCTGAGGAGAAGCCGCAAGTTCAGTCGTGGGATCAACTAACGGATCAGGACCTGACCAGTTACCTGCTCTTTCTACGGAGCCGCGGCTACGCATCCTCGACCATTGCCCGAAAAATGGCAGCCATCAAATCATTCTTCAATTTCTTGGTTGGTGAGGGACAGCTGCGCGGTGATCCTGGCGCACGGATGACGGCGCCACGGGTCGACAAATACACACCACGTTCGATTTCCGCAAGCGAGGTCGAGCGACTCTTGCAGCAACCCGTGAAGGAGGGCGGCAGCGCGGCACCCAGACCAGAAGCTGTCCGAGATCGGGCGATGCTCGAGACGCTCTATGCGACCGGAATGCGAGTCAGTGAGCTCGTCGCCCTGGACTGCGATGACGTGAACTTGCTAGAGCGCCGCATGCGCTGCGCTGGGCGCACCACACGGGAGAGGTTGTTGCCACTGCGAGAAAGCGCAGTTGAGGCGATTGACCACTATCTGTTTCAGGCCCGGCCGCTGCTCGCTCTGAGGGAAGAGAGCGCTTTGTTCCTCAACCATCGCGGTAGTCGCCTGACAAGACAAGGATTCTGGTTGATCCTGAAGTCCTATGCCAACAAGGCCGAGATTGCTGACATCACGCCCCATACACTGCGGCACACCTTCGCGACGCACGCGTTGGGACGGGGCGCGGATCTGCGAGAAGTGCAGCAGCTTCTTGGGCACGTCAGTATCTCCACGACTCAAGTCTATCGGCGGATGGCGCGGGGCCAGACGGCTGTCGGCAACGGCGCACCTGCTCAAGTTGAGCGTGGTGACTATCTCGACTAGACGCTGACAGCCGAGATCGCGGTCGGTCCGAATGAACCTGGGCACGGCCGTCTCGCGCCGAGAACGATTCCCTTTGCCGAATGCCTCGCCGTTGCCGGGTCTGGAGAGACGGAATTGATGAGCACCGCCGAGAAGTCGCGTGTCGTTACCATGGACAAGATTACGGCGCTCTGCAAGCGCCGCGGATTTGTGTTTCCAGGTTCGGACATTTATGGCGGTCTGGCAAATACCTGGGACTACGGTCCGCTCGGAGTCGAGCTTAAGCGCAACGTCAGGGACCTGTGGTGGCGCAGGTTCGTGCATCAACGCCGGGACATCGTCGGGCTCGATGCCAGCATTCTGATGCATCCTCGCGTCTGGGAGGCGTCGGGGCATATTGAGAGTTTCAATGACCCACTGGTTGACTGCCGGACGTGCAAAAGCCGGTTCCGCGCGGATCACCTGATCGAGGAGCGGCTTGGCCAGCAGGTCGAGGGCGCGACCCCCGATGAAATGTCGCGCATTCTTCAGGACGCTGCGGTGAAATGCCCCGTCTGTGGCAATGCCACACTCACTGGTGCGCGCCAGTTCAACATGATGTTCCGCACCGTGATCGGCCCGGTCGAGGAGAGCGGAACTGAAGTCTACCTGCGACCGGAGACGGCACAAGCGATATTCGTGCAATTCAAGAACATCGTGGCCACGGGACGGGTCAAGGTGCCGTTCGGCATTGCTCAGATCGGAAAAGTGTTTCGGAACGAAATCACGCCGGGGAACTTCATCTTCCGTCTGCTCGAGTTCGAGCAAATGGAGATCGAGTACTTCGTCCGACCGGACGAGGCGGCGGAATCATTTGAAACGTGGATCGCCGCGATGAAGGGATGGCTCGACCACATCGGGGTGCGCGACGACTTCGTTCGCGTTCGCGAGCATGACGCCGGCGAACTTTCCCACTACTCGAGCCGCACAATTGATTTTGAATACAACTTTCCAGGCGCCATGGGTTGGAAAGAGCTCTATGGTCTCGCCAATCGGACTGATTTCGATCTTCGCCAGCACCAAGCATTCAGCGGCGAAGACCTTCACTATTTCGATCAGGCGGAGAACCGCAAGTACATCCCGTGGGTGATCGAACCAACGTTTGGCGTCGACCGCACGTGCCTGATCCTGCTGGTCGATGCCTATGACGAAGAAGAAATTCTCGACGTCAACGGCAAAGCAGAAACCCGCGTTGTGCTGCGGCTTCACCCCCGGGTCGCTCCGTATAAGGCCGCCGTGCTGCCGCTTCTCAAGAAGCCAGAGCTGACGCAACCGAGCTGGGATTTGTTCCAGCGCTTGAGCGCCAAGTCAGGTGTCCTCGTCGATTACGACGAGACCGGAAATATCGGCAAGCGCTACCGGAGACACGACGAGATCGGCACGCCCTACTGCTTCACCATCGATTTCGAGACCCTCGACGATCGCAGCGTTACCGTCCGCCATCGCGATGACATGAGTCAGGAACGGATCGCGATCGAGGCGGTGCCGGAATGGCTCGAGGAGCGGCTGGCCTGAACTACCAGTGAAATCCGGGCCGGCCGGCGCGACGGGACTCAGCCGGTCATTTCAAACGTGGCGCCCGGATCGTCGGCAGACAAGCGTCCGCCCATGACGACGGCGCAACGCACGGCAAACACACCAGAGAGGGTCAGGGCGGCGCTGGCGATCGCCAGCGGCCGGCGCAGCCGCCGCGGAAGGTAAGGTGACAGCGCTGCGCTCATGAGCGGCACCACCATTCCGACTCCGACGGCGCCGTGGCGTACGACTGCGCCCAGGCGGCCCTCGACGATTGGCCTGGCCGTAGAACCAAGTGCCATGATCCAGATCACCAGCAGTGCTTCCTCCGTCACCGTCGATATCGTCTCCAGCATGCGAAGTCGGTCGTGCGCGTCGCTCTCGTCACGTTCTGCAACCGATGCAACCGCGCTGATCGCCGCTGCGGCAGAGGTGATTGCTGAGGAGAGAAACAGCGGTCCCAGGAGTGCAGGTCGTTTACTCCAGAGGGGTACCGCGGTTGCCGCCAGCAGAACTCCCGTGTAACCGGCGACGAAGAACCCGGATAGACCACCGAGAAGCGACAGTCCGCCACCGACCGCTCGCGGCAGGTTAGCGGGGCGTTCTCCTTTGCGCGACGATCGATCATCGAGAAGTTGGAGGCCGGCCGTCAAGGTCGAGATGACTCCGAAAGTTGTCAAGCCCCAGGAGCCGACCGACATGGGGGAGGTCACGCGAAATGTATGCAGCATATGGAAGAATCGCGCGGGACGGCCGAGATCGAGAATGAGTAGAACGGGACATGGGAGGAGTGTCAGGAACGAGACGTAGGTCGCGATCCTGGCCAGTGCTGCCCCTGAGGCGCCGCCGTAGAGACGCAAGAATCCGGCGATGACCGCTGATGCTCCAGAAATTCCACCGAAGTAGAAATAGCCAATCACCAGCCACTTCCAATGCGGCCTGTGGATCACGGGGATGTCGTAGTAGCCGCCGTGTGAAGAGTCCAAACTCGATTCGGTT
>DASUQU010000118.1:0-6174 GCA_036280495.1 Thermomicrobiales bacterium
GCTGGCACGTCCTCCGGGATGCCGTGGGGCCAGGTGTCGAATCCCTGCATGGTACGGGATCTGGCCCGAAAATGGGCCGTTTTGGCCCATCCCGCGGCGAAACGCGAGCGAGACACTTGGACGAAACAGGACCTCGTGCCACGGACCGTGGTGCGTGCGGAGCAGCGGGGGAGCGTCCGGGTGACCGGCATCGTGTCGGAGCGACGCGTCTCGGCCCGCGTCGGCAGGCAGACCAGGCCGCGCCCGGCTGACCCCCCGGTCTGGCTATGTCGCGGCAATGCCGACGGCGGCAAACCGTCTCGCCGCGGCCTCGCTCATGGCCAAACCTCGTAGCATCGCCGTAGTCGGTACGTTGGAAATATGCCCCCCACGAGCCAGCGCGCGGAACCAGGCAAGGCGACGATGCCAGAAAGCAAGACCTCGTTCAGCGATCAGCTACGTCGGTTGCGTAGTGCCGCGGCTCTGTCCCAGGAGGACCTGGCCGAGCGGTCCGGACTCAGCCGGCGCGGCATCAGTGACCTGGAGCGTGGTCTGCGCCACGCCCCGCGGCTGGAGACTGTGCGCCTGCTCGCCGACGGTCTTGCGCTCGGAGACGACGAGCGGCAGGCTCTGTTCGCTGCCGCTCGCCCAGCCCTCCTGCGGAGCGGCCTTGCTGCTGCCCCTGCATCCCTCCCTTCCTTGCGGACGCCATTGACCCGGCTCATCGGCCGCGAGGCGGAGCTCGCGGTGCTGCGCACTGCACTGGCGGACGACGAGATCCGACTGCTGACGCTGACCGGACCCGGCGGCGTGGGCAAGACGCGACTTGCGATCGAAGTTGCCAGCAAGCTGCGCGGGAACTTTCCCAACGGGGTCGTCTTCGTCGATCTCTCGCCTCTCACCAATCCTGACCTGGTGGTTCCGACAATCGCCGCGGCACTGGGCATTCGGGAGTCCGCCCGGCGACGACTCATCGAAACGCTGGCTACGGTCCTGACATCCAATCGATTCCTGCTCGTCCTGGACAGCTGTGAGCGGGTGCGCGCGGTCGCGCCGGACATCACGATCCTCCTGGCAGCCAGTCCGACCCTCACCGTCTTCGCCACCAGCCGGGAGCCATTCCATGTGCCCGGTGAGCACCAGTTTCCATTGCTCCCGCTGCCACTGCCCGCATCCGACCGGCTGTCGATGCTCGACGAATTGGCCCAAATTCCTGCCATAACGCTCTTCATCGAGCGGGCAACGGCGGTACAGCCGGCCTTTTCGTTTACCGAGGACAACGCTGCTGTGGTCGCCATCTGTCAACGGCTTGATGGCTTACCGTTGGCCATCGAGCTGGCTGCCGCCCAGGTCAAGGTCCTGCCACCACCCGCACTGTTGACCCGACTCGAGCAGCGTCTGCCCCTACTGATCAGTGGGGCGCGCGACCTGCCTACCCGCCAGCGCACGATGCGCGACGCCGTCGCCTGGAGCTACGACCTGCTATCCCTCGAGGAGCAGGTCCTCTTCCGCCGGCTGGCAATCTTTGCCGGGGGGTTCACCCTCGCTGCGGCAGAGGCGGTGGCCGCTCCGGACGGGACGCCTGATATCGTGACCAGCATCGCTGTGCTTGTCGACTCCAGCCTGCTGGGTCAAGAAGATAACCTCGTGGGCGAACCGCGCTACCGGATGCTGGAGACTATTCGCGAGTATGGCCTCGAGCAGCTTTCGATCGCAGAAAACTCGGACGACGCTCAACACCGGTTCGCGGCCAGCGGCGATGAAAAAGCCGTCCGTCGCCGGCATCTTGGGTACTACCTCGACTTAGCGGAGGAGGCCGAATCCCACATCATCAGCAATGTCGATATCGCGTGGATCGACCGCATCGAGTCCGAGTACGACAACATTCGGGCGGCCTTGACCTGGGCGCTGCACCTGGCGCGCGACCCCGTGGACCACGCGAACGGCTTGCGCCTGGCGGGGGCGCTCTGGCTTTTCTGGTATTACCAAAGCCAGCTCAGCAAGGGCCGGGACTGGCTCGAACTGGCGCTTGCGATCGCGGAGAGCAGTCCGGACCTAAGCCCCGCGCGCGCCAAGGCGCTTGTCGGTCTTGGCACACTCGCCCATTATCAAGGTGACGACGATATCGCGGTACCGCGATTGGAGGAGGCAATTTCCTTCTGGCGCGCTTCGGGTGATCCGGCCGGGCTCGCCTACGCCCTCTCTATGCGGGGCAACGTCGCGGAAGATTCTGGCAATTACAGTCAGGCTGAGGCTCTGTTTGCTGAAGCCCGCGACTTATTTGCCCAGGTGGACGACCAGGTCAATGTCGCGATCACACTCCATCATCTCGGGGTTGTGAAATATGGTTCGGGCGATCTTCCAACTGCTGCATTGCTCTGCGAGGAAGCGCTGTCCGTCGGACGCCGGTCAGGTGATCCGTGGATTACGGCTATGGCACAAGCGTACTTGGGGTTGATTTATGCGGAAAGCGGTGCCCTGCAGAAAGCAGCATTGTCACTCTCCGAGGCGCTTATTCGCTTCCAGGAGATCGGGACGACTGAACGCATCGTCGAGGTTATTCGCCGAACAGCTGTCCTAGCGGAATCTGCCGGCGCTCCAGATGCGGCTCTCCGGCTTCTCGCTGCAGCCGACAACATCGCCGAGGAGATCAGCACCGCGATGGCTCTCCCTGAACGGATAGCCTACGAGCGCACGCGGGCAGCCGCCGAAGCAGTGCTGGGCGAAACGAGCGCCGATTTCGTGCTGGCTGGTCAAGAATGGTTCCTGGACGAGGCGTACGCAGAAGCGGAGTGTTTCCTGAGAGACACGGTTCGTCATTCTTTGGCTTGAAAGCAGGTACTAATACTCATTGGCGGAAATTGCAGCACCGAAACAAGATGGTCCAGAGGGGCTGCAGCTTTTCGATTGGTTTACGAAAGGTCGCCGAGCCGATGCCCAGAGCCAGAAGTATCACGCACGCATCCAGTTCAACGATGCTGCGCTGACGAAGAGAACATCGGCGATTTACTGGTCCAAGTGCCCGCTGCCGACCATCCGCAGCACCTCCGCCTCGCGCGGCGAGAGGTCCTGGTCGCCGACCGAGGTGTCGCGGTTCCGTGTGGCGGCCGCCGCGCTACTGAGCCCCTCGACTGCGCAGATCTCGATCCCCCCGGCTAGCGCCAGAGCCTGCTCCGGCGACAGTTCCTGCCCCGCCTCCTGCTCGGCTGCGAACCGCTCCTCGCCCAAGGTCACGCGCAATAGGGCGACAACTCGGCGGCGGTCAGGGCGGCCGACGATTGGAAGGGAGGTTGCGTCAGCGTCGAGGAGCGCCTCAGCGGTGCCGCAGAGGCGAGCTGCCGGCTCGGGGTGTCCACTCTCAGCAACGGTTAGGGCGAAGCCAAAGAGGAGGCTCGCGAAGTTCCGGCGGTCACGCTGAGCCCAGGTGCGCCGTAGGCTTTCGCGGTAGAGGCTCACGGCACGCCCGAGCTCGCCCTGCTCGCGCGCCACGGCCGCCAGACTGCCGACAGTCATGGCGGCGGCCCACTCGAAGTTCATGCGCTCGGTCCAGGCTAAGGCCTCCTCGGTCAGGACGGCTGCCCGGGCGAGATCCCCGCGCAGACGCGCGAGGAAGCCAAGGTGCTCAAGCATCGACCCGATGTAGCGGAACGCGGTGCTCCGCTCGTCCAACGAGCGGGCCAGGGAAACTGCCTCCTCCCAGAAGGTCTCGGCTTCGGCCGCATTGCCCTGTTCAAGCAATACACGAGCGTTGGACTGCAAGGCGAGGGCAAGGACTGCCGGGTCGCCAAGCTGCCGTGCCTGTTCGAGAGCCTCCTCAAGACGCTCGCGATCTGCCGCACGGTTCCCTTGGACATAGGCAAGCTCGCCGGCGAAGAGCGTCACGAGGACGCGGACATCGGCTGGGGAGCCACCAGGCAGAGTCAGGGCGCGTTCCATTGCAGCGCGCCCCTCCGCTACTGGGCCACGCACCCGCCAAAACCGGAAGCATGCCGCCGCGAGCCGCAACGCGAGTTCGGCCTTGGTTGCTTGCTCGAACCAGTCCTGTGCAGCTCGCAGGTTGGACCGCTCGGCCTCCAACCGGTCCAACCATGATGACTCCTCAGGTCCGAAGTTCGCCGTAGCGGCTTGCTCTGCCAGATGCAGGAAGTGGGCCGCATGCGCCGCTCGCGTGAGCTCGCTCTCTCCGTGTGCTTCCAGCCGCTCCAGCGCAAACTCGCGGACTGTCTCCAACAAAGCGAAACGGTACTCGCTCCCCTTTGGGGCTACCTGCCGCACCAGGGTTTGGTCAACGAGGCTCCCGAGCGTGAGCATAACGCGGCCGTCGAGGTCTCCTCCAACTGCCTCGGTCGCCTCCAGTGTGAATCCGCCGGCAAAGACAGATAGTTGTCGGAACAGCGCCTGTTCAGAAGGGACGAGGAGGTCGTACGACCACGCAATGGCATCGCGCATCGTTCGCAACCGGGCCGGTAGATCTCTCGACCCGCCCGCAAGCAATGGCAGCCGCGGGTCGAGTCGCGCGAGCATGGTGTTCGGCGATAGCAGCATGATCCTCGCCGCCGCCAGCTCGATGGCAAGAGGCAGTCCGTCGAGCCGCCGGACGATCTCGACAACGGCAGTCGCGTTGGTGTTATCGAGCGCAAAGGCCGGATCGGTCGCCCTGGCCCGCTGCACGAAAAGCTGAACCGCCGCGATCCCGGCTAGGTCGTCAAGCGTGGTCATCCGATTGATTTCCGGCACCGGCAGGGGTGGAACCCGAAAGTCGTGCTCCCCGGAGAGACGAAGAATTGCCCGACTCGTAGCCAGCACCGTTTGGTGAGGGCAAGTGGCGAGCAGGTCGGCGACTAGCGGAGCGGCGTCAAGCACTTGTTCGAGATTATCCAGAACGAGCAAAACGTGCCGGGACTGGAGGTGAGTAGCCAGTAGTTCCCAAACGGACCGTGTCCCTAGCGAACGAAGCCCGGCAGCATGTGCAATCGCCGAACCAACGAGGCCGGGGTCGCGGATCGACTCCAAGGGCACGAAGATTACGCCGTCGGCGAAATCGGCTGCGGTTTCTCGGGCTACCGTGAGAGCAAGCCGGGTTTTGCCGACGCCTCCGGGACCGGTGAGCGTCAGCAGGCGCACGTCCTCTTGCCTCAGCAGGTCACGGAGCACACCGATCTCGCGTTCTCGACCTAAGAGCGAGGTGAGCGGGATCGGGAGCGAGGTGGTCGCAGGTTGTGGGTCGTTCTGCGTGTCAATCGAGTGCTCGGGTCGTGCCGCGGCGAGCAGCGCCTGCCGCTCATTGTCCCCGAGCGCAAGGCCGTCGGCCAGCAGGCGCACAGTCTCCAGCCGCGGGGCGTGGCGCAGACCACGCTCCAGATCACTGATCCCGCGACGACTGACCCCGGTCCGGTCGGCCAGGTCCTCCTGGGACAGGGCCGCGGCACTACGCAACTCCCGTAGCTGATCGCCGAACGAGGTCTTGCTCTCCAGCCTCTCTAGCATCGCTGCTCTGCCTGGTTCCGCGCGCTAGCTGGTCCAGTCACCAACCCGGACCTGCATCGATAATTTAGTCCGCATTGTGCCCTCTGTGAAGTAAGCGCGACGATTGGGGCTAGAGTAGCCCGATGCGGGCGGCGGTCATCACGGCCGCCGTGCGCGATCGCACATCGAGCTTGGTCAAGATGTTGGCGACATGGCAGTTGATGGTGCGCCGGCTGAGGTAGAGCTGGTCGGCGATGCGCTGATCGGTCTCGCCGCGTGCCACCAACTCCAGCACCTCCAGTTCCCGCCGCGTCAAGCGCTGCGGTCCGCCGAGGACGGCGCGCCGTGCCTGCTTGCCTGGCTGAGCCGCGCTGACGGTCATGAAGCTGATCCAGGCGGGGTGAGGGTCGGTGTGCCCCAGGCGCGTGCGGCGGGCGGCGATCTTGCGCAGAACCGAGCGGTGCGGGGGCCTGGTCATGGTCGACTCCCTAATGAACTCGTCCCCGTCAGATTGCGAGCAGACGGTGAAACCGGCGTGAGGCACGAAGGGGGCCGATGTTCTCGGCCCCCCGCTGGCTCTCAGCCGCGCAACAATCCAGACGAGCATCCAGCATCGTTCGCGAACCCGGGGAGGCCGTGATCCGCAGGAGTCTGTTCCAACCGGTGCCGTTCCTGCACCTCCGGAACTCCGAGCTGTACGGAGTCTCGCGAAACTGCCGGGTGACGCCC
>DASUQU010000119.1:0-2625 GCA_036280495.1 Thermomicrobiales bacterium
ACGCGCAGCGCGCTGACCACCTGCAACGCGGTCCAGAGCGAGGTCGCGGCCCGCTCGGGGTCGGTCTTGAGCGACTTCCAGGGGGCAACCTCATCGAGATAGCGGTTCAGCGTGGTGGCCAGTGTCATCACCGCGAGCAGCCCGTCGCGCAGGTGAACGGCTTCGATCTGGTCGCCGACAGTTTCGAATGTCTCGCGCGCTCGCTCGAGCATCGCCTCATCCGCTGTCGACAACGTTCCAGGCTTAGGCACGACCCCACCGAACCGCGACTGCGTAAACGACAGCAATCGATGAACGGCATTGCCATAGGTGGCGACCAACTCGTCGTTGTTCCGCCGCTGGAACTCGTCCCACGAGAAGTCGGTATCACGGTTCTCCGGTGCGTTGATGGTCAGGAAGAACCGGATCGCGTCGGCATCGAAGAGGTCGAGCGCTTCCGGTAGGAATGGCAGCCGCGAGGTGTACGTCCGCGACGACGACAGCTTCTGGCCGTCGAGAGTCAGAAACTCATTCGCCGGGACATCAAAGGGAAGGGCGAGACCGCCAAAGCCCATCAGCATGGCCGGCCAGATGATGGCGTGGAAGGGTGTGTTGTCCTTACCCACGAAGTAGTAGGAGCGGCCGGGAGGATTGCCCTCGTCGTCCAGGACCCACCACCGCTTCCAGCTGTCCGGGTCGCCCTGCCGCTCGGCCCACTCCATCGACGCCGAGAGATAGCCGATCACGGCGTCGAACCAGACGTAAATGCGCTTGTCGTCAAACCCCTCCAGCGGAATGGGCACACCCCAGTCGAGATCGCGAGTGATGGCCCGCGGCCGCAGCCCTTCTTTAAGCCAGCCCTGGACGAAACCGACCACGGCCGGGCGCCAATGGTTCGACTCGGTGTCCACCCAACGTTGCAAGCGCTCCTGGAACTGCGGGAGATCGAGGAAGAAGTGCGTGGTGTCGCGCGTCTCGGGCGTCGCGCCGGAGAGCTTCGACCGCGGATCGATGAGGTCTGTCGGGTCGAGCGTCCGTCCGCAGTTGTCGCACTGATCGCCGCGGGCATCCCCGTAGCCACAGTGCGGGCAGGTGCCCTCGACGTAGCGATCGGGTAGAAAGCGCTGCGCTTCCGGGTCATACATGGCCGGCTGAGTGTCCTGGAAGAGGTAACCCTGCTCCAGCAACCGTGTGAAGAAGTCCTGCGTTGCCTTGTAATGGATCGGTGTCAGGGTGGTGGTGTAGAGATCGTAGCTGAGACCGAGTCGGCGGAAGCTCTCGGCGATGCCGAGATGGTTCGCTTCCGCCAGTTCCCGTGCGCTGACCCCCAATTTGTCGGCGGCGACGGTAATCGGGGTGCCGTGCATGTCGGAACCGGAGACCATCAGCACGTGGTCGCCAATCATGCGATGGTAACGGGCGAAGATGTCGGGCGGCACATACGCCCCGGCGGCATGCCCCAGGTGACGCGGACCGCTAGCGTACGGCCAGGCGACACCGACCAGGATGTTCTCCGGCTGTCGGGTGATGGGGTCATTGGAGGTTGGACGATTCGAAGCAATCTCGCTCACGACTCACGACTCACGAGTTACGACTCACGGTAGAGACCTCGTTTCGCGGCGATCCAGACGTCCAGCACATCGCGCACATTGTGCCAAGTATCCCGAGCGGGTCGCACCTTGCTGCCTTCACCATAGCGCCAGACGACGGGCACCGGGCAGATGCGATACCGATGCAGCCGTGCGATGGTCAGGAGCTCGACGTCGAATGCCGTCACGCGCGGTCCGGTGACGCTCTGCCCCGTATCACGGTAGAGCCGGGAGCGAAGGAGCAACTCGCGGGCGACTTCGGCGCGGAAAAGTTTGAACCCGCACTGGGTATCATGCACCTCAGGAATGAGCAGCAGGCGCACCAGCCCGTTGAATACGCGGCCCATCAGGTGGCGATAGCCCGGCTCGCCGAACCGCCTCGCTCCTGCGCCTTCTCTCGACCCGATCGCGATGTCGCATCCCACGGCCAGCGCGGCGCGCAGTTCAGTGAGGTACGACAGCGGGGTCGCGAGGTCGGCGTCAGTGAAGGCGATCTGATCGCAGCTCGCCGCCAGCATGCCGGCCCGCACCGCCGCGGCTTTGCCCCCGTGGTCAATCCGTACCAACTGCCCAGACCCGAGCTCCGAAAGCGCGCTCTCGGCAAGATCGGCCGTCGGGTCATCGCTACCGTCGTCGACCACGATCAGCTCGGTGGCAAATGGCTGGGCGCCCAACCAGGCGACCGCTTCCCGAATGGTGGCGTCGATCCGAGCAGCCTCGTTGTAGGCCGGGACGATCAACGAAAGCGAAGGATCTGCCTGTCGGGTCGAGTCGGCGTCCCCTGCGATGTTCTGCACCGGCTGGACCGTCGTCGAGTCGCCCACGCGGTGGCGAGTCTACCATCGCCGCCAAGGGCCCTCTTCCAGCGGGTGAGGACGGTTGCCCCCCGGCGCGGCGCCAATGTTGGGAACAGGCAAACGCACGTCGCCGCTGCCAGGGATAATCGAGGTCTGTGGTATGGTCGGCACGGCCCCGCACCGGGAACGATGAGTGATGAAGGATTGGTCGATGTGGTTGCTGGGCGCGCATATGTCGGTCGCCGGCGGTCATGCGCTGG
>DASUQU010000120.1:0-2126 GCA_036280495.1 Thermomicrobiales bacterium
GATCAACCGGTACGCGGGAGAGATCACCCTGGTCACACTCGGACCGCTGACGAACGTGGCCCTGGCTCTTCTGCGAGATCCGTCCCTGGCCGGGAAGGTGAGCAGCTGCGTGATCATGGGCGGGACGGGACGAGGCCACGGCAATGTCACCCCGGTAGCGGAGTACAACACCTGGGTCGACCCCGAGGCCGCACAGATCGTGTTCGACTCAGGGATGCCGATCACCATGGTCGGCTGGGACGTCTCCTACACGTATGCCACGTTGAACGAGGCCGAGGCAGTCAGACTGGGTGCTGTGGGCACCCCGCTGGCGACGTTCTGCGTCGACATTCAGGCCGCACTGATCAAGTTCGCGACCGAGACGTCCGGGTTGGAGGGGTTCGATCTGCCCGACCCCATCGCCATGGCCGTGGCCATCGACCCCTCGATCGTCATCGAGTCCAAGCGCCTCTTTGTCGCCGTCGAGACCGGGGGCACATGGTGTCGGGGGCAGACGGTTGTCGACCTTCTCGGCGTCACCGGTCGCAAACCGAACGTGGACGTGGTCGTTGAAGCGTCTCGCGACCGGTTCCTGGAGATGCTGCACGAGGCAGTGAGGGAATAGGACGGAAGGCAGCGCTATCCCAGTTTGCTGCCCGCCGACAGTCACTCCAATTTGCGGATCTGGACCTCAGTATCGCGCTCGTGCTCCCATGTTGAGGGTCGAGCAGGAAGCGGCCATTCGCGCAGTCGCTGGAACCAAGAGCCTTCGTTCGTTGGGGCCTACTTCGGCTTCAGCTAAACTGTTCACGTCCCGCAGGCCCGTTGGGATCCGGCAAGACGGGGTCATTGCCCGTAGTGTTCCCCATAGCTACTCCAACCACTCGAGATGGAATCGGCTGAATGGGAAGGCTCGCAATGCTCAATCGCCGTCTGCTCTTTGCTCCCGCACTGATTGGCCTGGCTGCGTTCGGCGCCTTGATTCAATCGGGCGCTAGCCAACCGGCGCCACAGCGGGCAGATTGCACCACCGTCATTTCTCTCGGCTCCATCTGGATGGGCAGCAACTGTGGCAAGTCCGGAGGGACCGTAATCGCTCCCCTCGGTCGACAGCCGGTAACAGTGCCGGCGAAGTCGACTCGGGAGCAGACGCGACCCCGGCGCGGCGCCCGCCGCCCAACCGCAGTTCGCCTTGAGGAGCGGGCCCCGCGCGCTGACGGGAACCAGCGTCAACCCAAAGAAACCAAGGCGAAACGCAGGGCAAATCGACGATCCGAGAACCGCTTGACGTCAGGGCAAAGGCCGGGCCGGGCCCGGTCAGCTGACGGACAAGATCCAGTCTTGATCGCCGTTGGGGACATCGCGGATTGCACTGTGTCTGGTGACGAGGCTACCGCCGCCCTTGTGCGGCGGATAGACGGCACAGTGGCAACTCTCGGCGATCATGCCTATCCGAGCGGCTCCCGACAGCAGTTCGCGCGGTGCTACGACCCGAGTTGGGGCGCGCTGAAAGCTCGGACGCGCCCGGCGCCTGGCAATCATGAGTACGAGACGCGTGGCGCCCGGGGGTATTTTGACTACTTTGGCGGTGCGGCTGGTGATCCCGGCGAGGGGTACTACAGTTACGACCTCGGCGCTTGGCACATCATCGTTCTCAACTCCAATTGCGAAGAGGTGGGTGGCTGCGACGCGAGATCGCGGCAAGGGCAGTGGCTGCGCGCCGATCTGGCCGCACACTCAACAACGTGCACCCTGGCCTATTGGCATCAACCCCTCTTCAGCTCCGGAAAGGAGCATGGTGGTGAGGAAGCGATGCGGCCGGCCTGGGAAATGCTTTATCGGGCTGGAGCGGACGTGGTGCTGGCGGGCCACGAGCACAACTACGAGCGATTCTCGCCTCAGGACCCGAATGGTCGGCTAGATGCCCAGCGTGGCATCCGCCAGTTTGTCGTGGGAACTGGTGGCAAGAGCCTGTATGGTTTTGGTCAACCACTCCGGACGAGTGAAGTGCGCAACGCCGAGACGTTCGGGGTGTTGGTCCTTACGCTGCGTCCGCGCGGCTATGACTGGGCCTACGTTCCCACGGGCGCGCGGGGGAGCAGTCGAGCCGATACTCGTGCCATCGACGAGGGGAGCGACAACTGCCA
>DASUQU010000121.1:0-3849 GCA_036280495.1 Thermomicrobiales bacterium
ATCGACAACGACTCCTGGCGCATCTGGCCGGGTGGGCGGAAAGAGGCCATGCTCGACAAGCAGGTCTACCGCGACACGACAGAGGTGACCGACGAGGCACTGCGCGGCGTCCTGACCAAGTATCAGCAGGTTGCAGCCCTCACTGACGAATTTGCTGACACGCCGGCGCCGGTGTCTCATCAGAGTGACGACAAGCCGCGTGAGGCGTGCGGCGTCTTCGGCATCTGGGCCGAGGGCACCGATGTAGGCCGCACGACGCTGATCGGGCTTATGGCGTTGCAGCATCGGGGTCAGGAGAGTGCGGGCGTCGCCGTGCTGCGGGACGGTCGGATCGGCGTCTCACTCGGCATGGGCCGGGTTGACCAGATCTTCCGCCCGGATGAGATCGACTCGCTGACCGGTATTGGCGCCATCGGCCATACGCGGTACTCGACGACCGGCAGCTCACGCATCGAGAACGCGCAACCAATTCTGGTCGAGTCGGACGTTCAGGCGCTCGCACTCGGGCACAACGGCAACATCGTCAACCCGCTCGAGCTGCGCCGGCTGGTGCGGGAGCGTGGTGTCGAGCCGGTGACCGGTTCGGACAGCGAGTTGCTGGCGCTCTTGATCCTGCACGGGCAGGGAACCTGGGAAGAGCGTATCCGGCGCATGATGGAGCTGGCCTCCGGGGCGTACTCACTCACGATCCTCACCAACGACGCGCTTTTCGCGGTCCGCGACCCACACGGCCTGCGCCCGCTCTGCCTCGGCTGGCGCGACGACCACTGGCTCATCGCCTCCGAGAGCTGCGCGCTCGATACCGTCGGGGCGGAACTGGTGCGCGACGTGCAGCCGGGCGAGATTCTCCGCCTCGACGACGCCGGACTCCGCTCCGACTTGATGGCGAACCCGCCGCATCCGGCGCTCTGTGTCTTCGAGCAGATCTACTTTGCCCGGCCCGACAGCGTGCTCGATGGCCAGACGGCCTTCGAGGCGCGGGTAGCGATGGGCCGCGAGTTGGCCAAGGAGCACCCGGCGCAGGCAGACCTGGTCATCGGAGTCCCCGATTCCGGAGTACCGGCGGCTATCGGCTATGCCCAGGAGATGGACCTCCCCCTCAGCGAGGGGTTAGTGAAGAACCGCTATGTTGGCCGCACCTTCATCCAGCCCGACCAGCATTCGCGTCAATCCGGGATTCGGCTCAAGTTCAACCCACTGCGAGGAGCGGTGAAGGACAAGCGGGTGGTGATCGTCGACGACAGCATCGTCCGTGGCAACACGATGCCTCAGATCGTCGATCTGCTGCGGCGGGGCGGAGCCACGGCGATCCATCTCCGCATCTCGGCGCCGCCGATCGCCCACACCTGTCACTTCGGGATCGACATGGGACAGCGCGAGAGCCTGATTGCCCATGGCCGGGATTTGGAGGAGATTCGACGCCATCTTGGGGCGGATACCCTCGGGTATCTCAGTCTCGACGGGCTCCTGCGTGCGGCAGGGGAGCGGAATCGATGTCTCGGGTGCCTCACTGGTCGCTATCCGGTCCCGGTCGATACAGCGTCGCCCAAAGACGCTCTCGAGGCAAGTCCCGGCAAATTGGATGTGCTGCCATTGGGGAGGGTTGCCGGATGACGATCAGGTCAGTCCAAACGGGGCAATTCTCGGTGCTCGTCGTTGGAGCGGGCGCGAGAGAGCACGCATTGGCATGGGCCCTGGCGCGGTCGAGGTCGGTCGCGGAAATCTGGGCGGCGCCAGGGAATCCTGGTATAGCGACGATAGCGCAGACGATCAGCCTTCCCGTCACAGAAGTGCATGCGATTGCCGATTGGGCCGAGACGCACGACATCGGCTTAGTTGTCATCGGTCCAGAAGCGCCGTTGGCGTTGGGGCTCGCCGATCTGCTTCACGCCCGCGGCATCCCCGTATTCGGTCCCAGTCGTGCCGCCGCGGAGTTGGAGTGGTCGAAGGCATTTGCGAAGGACTTCATGCGCCGCCACGGTATCCCGACGGCGCCGTATGGTGTTTTCAGCGAGCTCGAGGCGGCCGTCGACTTCATCCGCACCGCCGGCGCGCCTCTCGTGGTGAAGGCCGACGGTCTGGCGGCCGGCAAAGGTGTGTTGATCTGCGCAACCCAGGCCGAGGCTGAGGAGGCGGTTCACTCGGTGCTGGTTGATCGGGCGTTTAAGGCGGCTGGCGACCGGGTCGTGATCGAAGCGTTCCTCGAAGGAGAGGAGCTGAGCGTGATCGCCGTCGTCGACGGCGATCGGATAGCCGTGCTGCCCCCGGCACGAGACTACAAGCGGCTGCGAGATGGCGACCTCGGTCCGAACACTGGAGGCATGGGCAGTTACGCGCCGGTGAAAGATCTCGATCCGGACGTCCTGGCTCGTGTGCGGGAGCGCGTGCTGGAGCCGGCCGTCGCCGGGCTTCGCACCGAGGGGCGGCCCTACCGTGGTGCGCTCTATGCCGGGCTGATGCTCACCACAGAGGGACCGATGGCGCTCGAGTTCAATTGCCGCTTTGGCGACCCGGAGACGCAGGTCATCTTGCCGCTGCTCGATCTCGACCTTGGGGAGTTGCTCTTGTCTTGTGCTGAGGGGCGGCTCGCAACCGAGAGGATCGCGACGCGGCCCGGCGCTGCAGTGTGCGTTGTCCTGGCGGCGGACGGATACCCTGACCGGCCGCGTGCCGGGGATCCGATTCACGGCATCGAAGAGGCGATCGAGACTGGAGCGCTCATCTTCCACGCCGGAACTGCTCATTCCGACGGGTGGCTCGTCACAAACGGTGGCAGAGTTCTCTCGGTCGTCGGAACGGGCGCCAATCTGGCCGCGGGGGCGGCAAGTGCCTACACGGCGGCGGATTTGATCCAGTTCGACGGCATGCAGCTGCGCCGCGACGTTGCGATGTCCCTGGTAGCCCTGTCGGCGTGAGCTCGAACGCGAACGAGCCGGTGCGCGTTCCGCGGATTGCGGTTCTCGCCTCCGGTTCTGGGACGAACCTGCAAGCGCTGCTCGACGCGACCCGATGCGGCACGGTCGAGGCGGAGGTGGCGGTCGTCGTCAGCGATCGTGCCGATGCCGGAGCGTTGCGGCGAGCGGCCGCGGCTGGAGTGGCCACGGTTTGGCTGCCGCTTGTCAACCGTCTCGACCCCGTCGTGCGCGAAGCATATGACCGTCGGCTGGCGGCGGTGACGAGTGCCTTCGAACCCGATCTGATCGTTCTTGCCGGCTGGATGTTGATTCTCACCCCGGCGTTTCTCGACAGATTCTCGGGACGGGTCGTCAACGTGCACCCGGCGCTCCTCCCGGACGGCGAAGGTATCGAGGTGCTCACCAGCCACGGGCGTCTTCCGGCATTACGCGGTCCGCGCACAGTGCGAGACGCTTTGAGAAAACGACTGCCGGCTACCGGAGCGACGGTTCACTACGTCACGAATGCGGTCGATTGCGGTCCGGTAATTCTGCGGGAGGAAGTGCCGATTTTCCCTGGTGACGACGAGGTCCAACTACATGAGCGGATCAAGTCCGTCGAGCATCGTCTCCTTCCGCGCGCGGTCGCGATGGCGTTAGCGGCGGTTTCGGCCTCGAACGTGGAGAGGTAGGGGTGTTGATGGAACGCTCGGAGGGCACACAGGGACCGCAGGTGGTCATCCTGCTTGGATCCAAGTCCGACATGGAGCATCGCGCCGCGATCGCGCGCGGGCTTGACCGCTTTGGGGTCACTCACGAGACGCGGATCGCCTCCGCTCACCGGGTGACGCGGTATCTCCTCGATCTCCTCGATTCCTACGAGCGGGATGGTCGGCCTCGCGTCTATATCACGGTCGCCGGCCGCTCGAACGCGCTCTCAGGTGTCGTCGACGCC
>DASUQU010000122.1:0-6526 GCA_036280495.1 Thermomicrobiales bacterium
CAACCGCTGCGCGGTGCCGTACTCGGTGAGGGGGCGCCGGTTGCTAGCGAGGGGTGGTAACGAACCCCGGGGCCGGCCGGGTAGCGCCGGTTGATCGGGGGTCATGCCTGGTCGCTGTGGAGAGGTCGTCGCGGCTGGCGCTTGAGGGGTCCGTGGGACATGAACCGAGGTGTCGTCGAGTGGCGGATCGTCCTCCGTCGGGATGCTGTTGAGCGTTCGCTTTTGGCCGGTCCATTCCGCCATCCTGAAGGTCCTCGTCCTCTCGCATGCTGGTTCATCAGCCGCCAGTAGTTGGCGACAGCATACTGTGGTCGGGCGCTATTCTGCTCCTTGACGCACTTCCTGGTAATTGATGAGCTTCAGCCCCAATGCTGCTCGACTGGTCTCGATTCTGATGAATTGATCCCGCTGTGTGAGCCTAGACCGGCGACTGTCTCGGCGGTTGAGCTGGCCGCATGACGGGTGTCCCGCCGACCATCTTCCGCTTCGCTCCAGAGCGTCTGCTCGGTGTTCGTGAGGCCGCTCGGACCGAAGGCCATCGTCGCTTCGCGCCCCCGCTCCTCGGAGTGAGTTGCACAGCTGCTCCCGACCCTGGCTGAGTAGGGGCTTTGTCCCTCCATTCCGGCTGTCCAGCGGTTGCGGCAACTGACGCGCCGCGGTTCGCCCTTCCGTAACGCCGGCAGGGTGCCGTGGGCCGTTCGCGCGCGCTTGACAGCGGGGGAGCACTTCGCTATGATCCGTGCCAATCATCATACAATAGTACGAATGCGCAGCGTGGGAATCTCGGTCGAACGGTAGTGGCGAGACACCGGGTGTCGGACCTCCGGCGTGGACTGCATCGCGACGTTGTTCACCAGCTCGGGCTCCGTGTGCTCGGCAACGGGACGGCACCCGGCGACACGTTGCCCGATGAGTCGGCACTAAGCGAGCGATTCGGTGTGAGCCGTACAGTCGTGCGAGAGGCGATCAAGGTCTTGGCCTCGAAGGGGCTGGTTGAGACCCGACCGAAAGTTGGCACGCAGGTGCGCCCCCGCCGCTACTGGAACCTGCTCGATTCGGACGTCCTGGCCTGGCGGTACGAGACCGGCCCGGACGAGGGGTTCTTGGAGGACATCAGCGAGGTGCGGGAGATCATCGAGCCGCCGGCGGCGGCCCTCGCCGCTGAGCGCGCCACCTCCGACGAGGTGGCCGAGATTCTCGCCTGGTGCGACCGCATGAACGATGCCGCGGCCGACGACGGGGACGACTACATCGACGCTGACATGGCCTTCCACACAGCCATCCTCGACGCCTGCCACAACGACCTCCTCGCTCAGCTGAGCGACACGATCACAATGGCGTTGCGGCTCAGCCGGCGACTGACGGTCAGTGTGGCGGGCAGCAGCCTCGCTGCGATGCCAGCGCACTGGGCGGTGGCGCACGCGATCCGCGATCACGAACCGCGGGCCGCCGAGCGCGCGATGCACGAGCTGCTGTGCACGACCGCAAGGGACATCGAGCGCGCGCTCCACGCGGCGGAGCGAGGAACGGGGTAGCCCACCCAGGATCAGGGAGCCAGGAGCAGCACGATGCCGAGCGACGACGCTCTCGAGGCGACAGCGACGCACCCGAGCTCGACTGAGGCACCGGGCGTGCTGGTGGTTCCGGATGCGCCTCGCTCGGCCTTCCGCTGGCTGACTCGGATCAAAGAACTCAACATCCTGATCGCCCTCGTCCTCCTCTGCGCGCTGCTCTCGTTCCTGTCCCCGGTCTTTTTCACTTCGAACAATCTGCTGGGCGTGGCGCGCGCCTTCTCACTGACCGCGATCGCCGCCATCGGGCAGACCATGGTCATCATCACCGGCGGCATTGATCTTTCGGCCGGCTCGATCATCGGCCTCGCCAGCCTTTCGACCGGGCTGCTTCTGGTCAATGGCTGGCCCTCTGTGCCCGCGATCCTGGCCGGGCTTGCGGTAGGCACCGCCTTCGGGGCCTGCAACGGGCTGCTCATCACCCGCGTGGGGCTACCACCCTTCATCGCCACGCTCGGCACGCTCAGCATTGGCCGGGGGCTGATCTATGTCATCACCCAGGGATACCCGGTGACCGCGCCACGAGATCAGCTGCTCCTGCAGATCGGGCAGGGCTATCTTGGCCAGGTGCCGATGCCGGTCATCATCATGGTCATCGTGACGATCCTGGCGACGTTGTTCCTCTCGCGGACGACGCTGGGGCGCTACATCTACGCGGTTGGCGGCAATGAGGAGGCGGCGCGGTTGGCCGGGATCAACGTCAATCACGTCAAGATGTTCGTCTACACCACGAGCGGCTTCCTCGCCTCGGTCTCCGGCATCATCCTCCTGTCGCGTCTCGTCTCGGCGCAGCCGACGGCGGGTCTGGGGCAGGAGCTGCCGGTCATCGCCGCCTCGATCATCGGCGGCACCAGCCTCGTCGGGGGCGAGGGGACGGCACTCGGCGCGGTCCTCGGTGCGGCGATCGTCGGCGTGCTGGAGAATGGAATTGTTCTCCTCGGAATCAACACCTACGCCCAGCAAGTGGTCACCGGCGCGGTGATCCTGCTGGCGGTCGGACTCGACATCTGGCAGAAGCGGCGCGAGCGTCGTGCTGCGTGAGGAGTGTGGCCCATCAATAGATGGTGCAGGTACGCACCGCGGCGTGCCTGAAGCTCAGGAGCCGTCGAAGCGGCGCTGGAGGAGGTGCAGATCGATGAACATCTGCGGCAGGATTGGCAAGACTTCTCTCAGTCGGCGGACGTTCGTCTCGGGAGCCGCGGCCGGCGTGGCAGCCGCCGCCGTGGGCTCGCATCGCTTCGCTGCCCTGGCGCAAGACGCCACGCCGGCCGCATCGCCGGCCGCCGCCGCTTGCGCCGAGCCGTTCGACCCGGCGCGTCTCTCCACCGTCAAGATGGTGACCGACGGCTCGCCGATCACGGTGGCGATCGTGCCGAAGCTCGTCCACCCGTTCTTCGAGGACACCCGCATCGGCGCCGAGGAGGAATCGACGGCGCTCGGCGTGACCTTCGAGTGGCAGGCGCCGCAGACCGGCGATGCTGCGCTGCAGGTGCGGATGATCGAGGACCTGATCACGAAGCAGGTCAACGCCATCGTCATCTCACCGAACGAGCCGACCTCGGTGGTCGACGTCATCAACCGTGGCCTGGAGCAGGGCATCTTGATGATGACGTTCGACTCCGACTCCCCCGACAGCAACCGGGTGATGTACATCGGGACCGACAACAAGACCGCTGGCAAGGTCCAGGGCGAGACGATGCGCGAGGCGCTCGGCGGTTCGGGCAAGGTCGGCATCATTACCGGCGGCCTCGGCGCGCTCAACCTCAACGAGCGGATCGATGGTTTCCGGGAGACGATCGGCTCCGACATCGAGGTGGTCGAGGTCGTGGCCACGGATGACGACCTGCAGAAGGGTCTCGGCGTCAGCGAGGCGCTTCTGCGCGCCCATCCCGACCTGAACGGGGTGGCGTGCGTGAGTGCGACCGGGGGCCCGACCCTGGCCCAAGTCATCCAGGGGCCGGAATTCGCCGACCGGGAGTTGACGATTGTCGCCTTCGATGACCTGCAGGAAGTCCTGGACGCCATCGAGGCCGGAATCATCTATGCGACGATGGTGCAGCGGCCGGTGCAGATGGGCAAGCTCTCGATCAGCGAGTCACAACGCATCCTGACCGAAGGCTATGTTCCCGAGTGTGCGCTGCTCGACACCGGCGTCACCGTTGTGACGAAGGACAATCTCACTACCTACACGAAGTAGCTCCCGCCTCGGGCAGCGCCGGTCGGCGCTGCTCGACGGCGCCGTTCACGTCCTCCATTTTCGTCTCAGCAGTCCCGGAGGAGTCATCATGATCACTTCCCGCAACCGCACGGCACGCCGCGTCCCGCTGGTCGCCGTTGCCACCCTGCTCGTCACTCTGCTCGTGGCCTTGCCGCTCGTCCCGTTCGCCGCGGCACAGGACGCCACCCCGTCCGCCGCTAGCGGCATCGCCAGCGAGTCGTGGGGTGAGGTCGATGGCGAGCAGGTGACGCTCTTCACGCTCACCAACGCCAACGGCATGGAGGTCAAGATCACGAACTACGGCGGGATTATCACCTCAGTGATGACGCCCGACCGTGACGGCAACATGGAGAACGTTACCCTCGGGTTCGACAACCTGGACGCCTACGTCGAAGGGCACCCGTATTTCGGGAACATCACTGGCCGCTATGCCAACCGCATTGCTCGCGGCACCTTCGACATCGACGACGAAAACTTCTATCTGGCGCTCAACAACGGCCCCAACACGCTGCACGGCGGCGACGTTGGGTTTGACAAGGTCGTCTGGGTGGCGGAAGAAGTGAGCGGCGAGGGCGAGGTTGGGGTCAAGCTCAGCCGCGTCAGCCCGGACATGGAAGAAGGCTACCCCGGCAACCTCACCGTCGAGGTCACCTACACCCTGACAGACAACGATGAGATCCGCATCGACTATCACGCCACGACCGACGAGCCGACGGTCGTGAACCTGACCAACCACGCCTACTGGAACCTTGCCGGGGACGGCTCCGGCACCACCGAAAACCACCTGCTGACCCTGATGGCCAGCAACTACACCCCGGTCGATGCGAACCTCATTCCGACCGGGGAGATCGCTCCAGTGGCGGGCACGCCGATGGACTTCACGACGCCGCACGCGATCGGGGAGCGCATCCGGGACGACTTCGAGCAGTTGCTGCTCGGCCGCGGCTACGACCACAACTACGTCCTCGATCGGGAGAGCCCGGACGACACCTCGCTGATCGTGGCGGCAGTCGTTGAGGAGCCTGAGACCGGCCGCACGTTGACGATCTCGACAACGGAACCGGGGATTCAGTTCTACTCGGGGAATTTCCTCGACGCGACGGAGATCGGTGCCGCTGGCAAGATGTACCGCCAGGGGGACGGCTTCGCGCTGGAGACGCAGCACTTCCCGGACTCGCCGAACCAACCCAATTTCCCGGACACGGTGCTCGAGCCGGATGAGGAGTTCAACTCGACGACGGTGTACGCGTTTTCGGTTTCGTAAGAGCCCTCACCCGCCGCCTGGAGGTGCGGAGGGAGTCTTGCGCGAGGGGAAGATTGCGACCAGATGTGGTTGAGGATCGGGCCGTCGCCGGCTCGGTCCTCATCACGCGGGAGAGGTGGCCGGAACAATGCCCGAACCGGTGCTGGAAGCGAGCGGCATCTCGAAGCGGTTCCCCGGGGTGCATGCTCTCGACGACGTCTCATTGCGCATCCTTCCCGGCGAGGTGCATGCCGTCGTCGGGGAGAACGGGGCGGGCAAATCGACGCTCATGAAGATCCTGTCCGGGGCGCAGACGCCGGACGGCGGCTCGATCCTGGTCGGAGGGCAGCCAGTAACGATCGAAAGCCCGCGCGCGGCGCACGACCAAGGAATCATCACGATCTACCAGGAGTTGAGCCTGGTCAACGCACTCAGCGTTGGCGAGAACATCTTCCTCGGCGATTTGCCGACACGCTCCGGGGGGAGCTGGCAGGTCGATTGGCCGGATGTCTGGCGGCGATCGGCGGAGCTGCTGGAACGGGTGGGGTTGCGCATCCGGCCACAGACGCTGGTGCGGGAGCTGAGCGTCGCTCAGAAGCAGATGGTGGAAATCGCGCGGGCGCTCGCGCGCAACGTGCGCGTGCTGATTCTGGACGAGCCGACCAGCTCGCTGACGGAGCGGGAGACGGAGCGGCTGTTCGCGATCATCGCGGTGCTGAAGGAGCAGGGGGTCGGCATCGCCTACATATCGCACCGGCTGGGGGAGGTGTTTCGGATCGCGCAGCGGGTGACGGTGCTGCGCGACGGGAAGCTGGTCGGCACGGTGCCGGTGGTAGAAGCTTCCGAGGATCTGCTGGTGCGGATGATGGTCGGGCGCGACCTCTCCCGCCTGTTCACGCACGCCCGGGAGACGGACGCTCCCGTGCGGCTGGCGGTGCGTGGGCTCTCCCGCGGCAAGGCACTGCACGACGTCGACTTCGACGTGCGGGCCGGCGAGATCGTCGGTCTGGCCGGGCTGGTCGGCGCGGGGCGGACGGAGCTGGTGCGCTGCCTGTTCGGAGCTGACCGGATCGACCGCGGCGAGATCCTGCTGGACGGAGTAGCGGTGACGATCCGTACTCCCGGAGACGCGGTTAACCTTGGGATCGCGCTCGTGCCCGAGGACCGGAAGCTGCAGGCGCTGATCCTGGGGATGGGGGTACGGGAGAACCTGAGCTTGCCGATCCTCGACCGCCTGGGATCGCCGTTCTTCCCCTCGCGCGGACAGGAGCGGTTGCTGGTGCGGGAGTACATTCAGGCACTGAGCATCCGTACGCCACACATGGAGCAGCGCGTGGCGGCCCTCTCGGGCGGGAACCAGCAAAAGGTGGTGATCGCACGCTGGCTTGCGACGAAGCCGAAGGTCCTCATCCTGGACGAGCCGACGCGGGGGATCGACGTCGGGGCGAAGGCAGAGGTCCACGCGCTGATTGCGCGGCTGGCCGAGGCAGGGGT
>DASUQU010000123.1:0-3127 GCA_036280495.1 Thermomicrobiales bacterium
CCCGGCGAGTCGCCGGTAATGCCAGGTCCCAATACATCACGAGTCGGTAAACCACTTTTTCCTTGCGTAGCGATTCTATCAACTGACACAATCAGAGGGGAGGGCAATGTTTGTGGCCGAAACCCCGACTGAGTCAAACAGCCCTGTGCCGATGCAAAGGACCGGGTGCAGGGCGCCCTCTTGGCGTGGTAGCTGTTCGGGTGCGGCAGGAGCGTCGAACTCCTAGGACCCCACCAATTCGCCGATCTTTTCTTCGACCTCGTTCACCTCAGGGAAGCGATCCAGGGTGTGCTTGGAGAAGATCTTTCTCCGGTTGAGAAAGACCTCGAACGCTCCCGTCTCACCGGGGGCGATCGTCACGCCTCGGAGTTGCTGGTCATAATCGTGCAGCAGGTTCTCCGCCAGACCGGCGGCTCGAGAAAGATATCCTCAGGAGGTGCAGTACTCGATCCGCACCGCGGGCTTCTGTCCCGCCGACGACTTGCGGGCTCCGTCGCTGGCCATGTCTCTCCTCCACTCGTCTTCCTATCACCGTGGCTGGCGCGAGCCACTGCCGAAGGTTCGCGCCAGTCGAGAGTGTCGCATGGAAGGCTTGCCGGCGCGACCCTGTCTCGTGCCCCTTTTGCACAGCACGTGCCTCCCGAGACGGGTAGACTGCACTCCGAGATGTCGCGACACGCTTCCCGTGGATGGCGAGGGCCACGCTTCCTCGCGCACGACCGACGGACACCAGCCGGCCGCCGTCCGAAGCTGACCCGCCGTCAGGTGCTCCTGGGCGCGACGGGGACGGGGCTGGTAGCGGCTCTGTCTGGCGTCCGTTCCCAAACCGTCGCGTTGCAGAACGACGAGCCGACCCGCCCGGAGGGTCCCGCTGCGCCGGCTGGCACGCCGCGCACTGGTGGTCGCCTGCAGGTTGGGACGCCGCGCCAGCCTGACTCGTTGCACCCTTGGCTGGCCGACACCGTCGCCGCCTTTGACATCCTCGCCGGGGTGATGGACGGGCTCCTTCGCTACACGAGCGAGGGCAAACTGGGTCCCGCTCTCGCCGAAGGCTTCTCGATTAGCGACGATGGACTGACTTACACCTTTGCGCTGCGCCAGGGCGTGCGATTCCACAACGGAGAACCATTCACCGGCGAGGATTTCATCGCCGCCTGGGAGCTCTCCCAGGAAGGTGAGTTCGCCGCGCTGAGCACGCTCGGGTGGCAGAAGATCGAGAGCGTCGATCTCCCCGACGAGGCCACGCTGGTGATTACCACCACCGAGCCGTACGCCCCCTTCCTCTCGACCGTCGCCACGACCGCTCTCTGCCCGAGAGCGGCCCTGGCGGAGGGTGTCGACTCCTTCCGCGAGGTCTTCGCCAGCGCGCCGGTCGGCACGGGGCCGTTCCGTGTCACCGTCTGGGAGCCGGGCGCCGGGGTCTCCCTGGCGCGCTGGGAAGATTACTGGGGCGAGCCGGCCCGTTTGGAGCAGATCGACTACCGCATCGTGCCCGACGCAGACGCGCTCCTGAACGCACTGGCGGCAGCCGAGATCGATCTCGCGGGGGGCTCGGGAGCGATCTCACCGACCCGCGTCGACGAGGCGTTGACGATTCCGGGATTGACCGTCTTCCGGCACGGAACCATGAACTGGCAGCATATCGACCTCAAGCAAATAGGCTTTCTGCAGGAGACGCCGGTACGGCAGGCGCTCGATTTCGCCACGCCGCGAGAGCGAATCATCGCGGAGATCCTCTCCGGTCACGCCATCCCTGCCTTCGCCGATCAATCTCCCGAATCGTGGGCCTATGACGAAACGTTGCAGCCGCGCCCGTTCAATCCGGAGCGGGCGGCGAGTCTGCTCGACGAGGTGGGACTGCTCCCTGGCGAAGACGGCGTGCGGCAGCGTGACGGTAAGCGTCTGGAGATCGACCTCTGGGGAGTGCAGGACGACGATCAGGCGCGGGCCATCCTGGAGATGGTCGCTACGGAATGGAACGCGATCGGGGTTTCGACACTGACGCAATACGCGCCGCCGGAGGATCTCTGGGGACCACTCGGCTATCAATTCTCGGACCGCATGACCGGCTGTCTCTACACCTGGACGAACGCCAATGACCCGGACGACCTCTTCTACTGGCACTCGTCACAGATCCCGGTCAGCCCCGGCAGTTCCGGTGGCAATCTCCCGGCGTTCTTCTACCCCTACTCATTCCAGGAGGAGATCGACACCCTCACGGTCAACGCCGCCTCGACCCTCGATCTTGCCCAGCGCCAGGACATCTACGGCGAGATCCAGGCGTTGCTGCTGGAGGAAGTGCCGGTGATCTTTCTCTATTGGGAAGAAGCATTCCCGGCCGCGCGCGACAACGTCGGCGGCTTCTGGCCGAGCGCGTGGACACCGCTGCTCTGGAATGCGGCGAATTGGTATCTCGCCGGGGAGTAAACGGTAAGACGGCGGGTTGGAGGATGCCCATGAGAGAAGACTGGCAAACCGGCTACGTCGAGACGAATGGGCTTCGCCTGCACTACACCCGGGCGGGTGGGAACAAGCCACCAATCGTGCTGGCGCACGGGGTTACCGACGCTGGTCCCTGCTGGACGCCCGTGGCAGAAGCGCTGGCGGCGGAGTACGACCCGATCATGGTCGACGCGCGCGGGCACGGTCGCTCGGATGCACCAGAGCGTGGTTATGGACCGGTCGCACAGGCGGATGACCTTGCCGGCGTCGTCACTGGGCTGAAGTTAGAGCGTCCGGCGGTACTCGGCCACTCGATGGGCGCGGCGACAGCGCTGGTCCTCGCCGGGACCTATCCGGACCTGCCCGGTGCAATTCTTCTCGAGGATCCCCCAGCCTGGTGGACAGGCTGGACTGATACACCGGCTGCACGCGAGCGCCACGTCGCGATGCGAGAGCGGGCCATGAATCTCAGGCGCAAGACGCACGAAGAGTTGATCGCCGGCCAGCGTGCAGAGCAGCCCGGCTGGTCCGACGCCGAGCTGGAACCCTGGGCAGAGGCGAAACAGCGATTCAACCTGAACGTCCTCAGCGTCTTCGACCAGAACAACGCGGCGAACGTCGATTGGCCGGTCATCTTGCGCCGCATCACCTCCCCGGTCCTGTTGATTACCGGCGATCCCGAGCG
>DASUQU010000124.1:0-3309 GCA_036280495.1 Thermomicrobiales bacterium
CAAACCGGCTACGTCGAGACGAATGGGCTTCGCCTGCACTACACCCGGGCGGGTGGGAACAAGCCACCAATCGTGCTGGCGCACGGGGTTACCGACGCTGGTCCCTGCTGGACGCCCGTGGCAGAAGCGCTGGCGGCGGACTACGACCCGATCATGGTCGACGCGCGCGGGCACGGTCGCTCGGATGCACCAGAGCATGAGTACGGACCGGCGGCGCAAGCAGAGGATCTCGCCGGCGTCATCACCACATTGGAGTTGGAGCGCCCGGCGGTACTCGGTCACTCGATGGGCGCGGCAACAGCGCTGGTCCTCGCCGGGACCTATCCGGACCTGCCCGGTGCAATTCTTCTCGAGGATCCCCCAGCCTGGTGGACAGGCTGGACTGGTACACCGGCTGCTCGCGAGCGCCATGTAGCGATGCGAGAGCGGGCCCTGAGTCTCAGGCGCAAGACGCACGACGAGCTGATCGTCGGCCAGCGTGCGGAGCAACCCGGCTGGTCCGACGCCGAGCTGAAACCCTGGGCAGAGGCCAAACAGCAATTCAACCTGAACGTCCTCAGCGTCTTCGACCAGAACAACGCGGCGAACGTCGATTGGCCGGTCATCTTGCGCCGCATCACCTCCCCGGTCCTGTTGATTACCGGCGATCCCGAGCGCGGCGCGATCGTTACCGATGAGAGCGCCACGGCGCTCAAGACACTCGTGCCTCATCTTCAGATCGCGCACGTCCCAGAGGCCGGCCACAGCATCCGCCGCGACCAGTTCGGTCGGTACATGGAAGTGGTGCGGGGATTCCTCACCGATCAACGAGAGCCGGGAAGGATCGCGTCGTAGGTAGTGCTTCGTTGTGTCCGAATAAAGAGCTGGAGCGCCTGTCTCACCGGAGTCCAAGACCGACTGGATGGCTCGGCGAATTCTTCGTCAACTGAGTTGACCAGACCAGTGCGCCAGCCCGGATCTCAAGGTGACTTCTTCAACCGGCCGTCACCGGCTTGCGCAGCGCCCGATGCAATGAGCGCCTCGATCTCTCCCGAGCTGTAGCCCACCTCGGCGAGGATCTCGTTCGTCTGCTGGCCGAGGAGCGGCGGCGCCAGGCGAGCTCGCACGGGCTCACCGTCGAAGTGGTACGGAGCACCAGAAATCTGCAGCGTACCGATCCGCGGATGCTCGACTTCGAGAATGAGGTCTTGGGCTCGGGTCTGTCCATCCTCCATCGCCTGTGCCACGTCCCGGATCGGACCGCAGGGAACACCCGCGTCGTCGAGGCGGCGCACCACCTCGTCGGTCGTGAGCGCGCTCAACCTCGGCTCCAGAGCCGCATAGAGCGCCTCACGGTTGGTCGAGCGACCGGCGTTGGTGGCAAAGCACTCTTCCTCCAGGAGCGGTTCGAGATCGAGCGCGGCGCAAAAGCGCTCCCAGAGCGAGTTGTTGCCGACGGCGATGTTCACGTAGCCGTCGACGGTGGCGAAGGTGTCGTAGGGCGCGATCATCGGGTGGGCGTTCCCGAGCTGCCCGGGGGTGGCGCCGGTTGAAAGGTAGAGCCCGGCCTGGTAGGTGAGCAGAGCCACCTGACCGCCAAGCATCGAGACGTCGACATAGCTCCCCTCGCCGCTGCGCTCGCGGTCGAAGAGCGCTGCCACGATGGCGTAGGCGGCGAACATACCCCCGCCGATATCGGCGATGGGGACTCCGAGCCGGGTCGGCGGACCGCCGGGGTGCCCGGTGATGCTCATCATGCCGCTGGTGCCCTGCACGATCAGGTCGTACGCCGTGCGCTGGTAGTCGGGACCGGACTGACCAAACCCCGAGATGGCCGCATAGACGATCTGCGGGCGGCACGCTCTGACGACCTCGTAGCCGAACCCGAGCCGGTCGAGGGTGCCGGGGGAGAAATTCTCGACGAGAACATCGGCCCCTTCGATCAGTCGCCAAAGGGCCTCCTTGGCGTCATCCTGCTTGAGATCGAGGGCGATCGAGCGCTTGTTGCGGTTGACCGACAGGTAGTAGACCGACTCGGTTTCGACGAAGGGCGGCCCCCAGTGGCGAGTGTCATCACCGCGGCCCGGTATCTCGATCTTCACCACGTCGGCACCGAGGTCACCGAGCATCATCGTGCAGTAGGGCCCGACCATCACGCGGGTCAGATCGACGACCCTCACTCCCGCCAGTGGCAGCCCAGCCCGCTTGCCTCCAGTTCGCTCGCCGCCCCCGCTCTCAGACCGCGCCATCGCCCGCTCGTGTCTCCCCATTCCGCTCCAACCTGAAACCACCCGAGTCTACCAGGGTGGGGGTATTGACAGTGTTACGTATCACTGTTATGATCGTGTCATGGCTGGGAAAAGCGATGATCGGACAGAGAGCGGAACCGAGCACACCGTCCTGAGGGATGACGAGGCCGGTGGAGGGCGAGTTGCGCAGGATCTTCTGTCGACGGGCGAAGACCGGCTGACGCTGGGCGAACTGACCGCGGCGATGGACGTGTCGGTGCGGACAGTTCGCTACTACATCGCCGAGGGGCTCTTGCCACCGCCTGAGGGCTCCGGACCGGGGAGCGCTTACACCCAGGGGCATCTCGACCGCTTGCGGCTCATCCAGCGACTGAAGGAGGCATACCTGCCGCTGAAGGAAATCCGCCGGCGCCTGTCCGGGCTGAGCGACGACGAGGTGAGGAGCCTGCTCGCCGCCGACCATGACCGGGCAGCACCAGTCGCATCGCCTCCATCCGACTTGCTATACGACGAGTCACTGGCCGGAGCGCGGGATTACCTCGCGCTACTGGAGTCCCGCGAGCAGTATCGAACGGAGCCGCTGGCTCTCCAGTTTCCGGCGGCCGCCGCGCCGGTAGAGACTGCGCTGGCCGAATCAGATTTCAGACCCGAGCTGGCGCGGAGCCGGGGGCCACGGGCGGCAGGCGTCCACGCATCGGCGTCACAGCGGCGTGATGAGCCGGTGCCAAGTCCGGGGACAGGGTTATGGCATCGCATCCCGCTCGGTGACGAGGCGGAGCTGGTGATCTCCGATAGGGTTTACAGCCGTCATCGCGATCGCATCGACTGGCTCGTCCGCTGGGCGCGAAAGGTTTTCAGCTGACGCTACGGAGCGAACAACATTACAGCGGCGAACCAGTCCTCGTCACTTTCTCGGCGCAGTCAATTACGACATGACCGTAAAACATCGAGTTCACCTCAGGCTCCGTGGTCCATCAAGTCGACAGTCGCGTTGACGGGAGGCGGCACTGTTTCCGGCACCTGGCACTGACGATACTGGAGCAGCCGGTTTCGAAAGAAAAGGAGCACAACAATGACGAAC
>DASUQU010000125.1:0-7516 GCA_036280495.1 Thermomicrobiales bacterium
GGGATCGGCGAAGCGGCTACCATCGGTTCGACGCCGGCGGTGGCGAACGCGGTGATCGACGCACTGGAGCCGTGGGGTATCGCCCACCTCGACGTGCCATTCACGCCTGAGCGCGTCTGGCAAGCGATCCAGGGCGCCAACGTTGGATCAGCGGCGGCGGACTAGACAGGGTCATCGGGTAATGGGTGATGGGGTGATAGGTTAGGACGGAAGAACTCCTGTCACCCTGTCACCCTAAGACCCCGGCACCCACCGCTACGGTTGCGCGATGGCGAACCCCTGACGTTCGGCCCAGTCGTCGATGAGGCGACGGGCGATGCTGAGCTTGGCCGGAATCTCGGGCAAGTCCTCTCGCCCATACCATCTAGCCTCCACCAGCTCGCCGTCGCCAAGCCGGATCTTCCCCCGAAGGTACCTGGCGCGGAAACCGATCATGATGCCGTGTGGGAAGGGCCAGGGCTGGCTGCCGAAGTAATCGATGTCGGTGAGCTCGAGTCCGACCTCTTCGCGAACTTCGCGGCGGACGGCGTCCTCGAGCGATTCTCCCGGCTCGACAAAGCCGGCGATGATGCCGAAACGCCGGGGCACGAAGGCGCGACCACGTGCCAGGAGGATACGGTCCCCGCGCTCGATCAGGACGATGATGGCCGGTGATACACGGGGATACGCCGTGAGGTCGCACCTGGCGCAGCGGCGGCCGCGCTCGCCGGGAACGCGCTCGGTCGGTTCACCGCAACGGCCGCAGTGCTGATGATCACGGTCCCAGGCAACGATCTGGGCCGCTCGGCCCGCGACTGCGTAATGGATCTCCGGCAGGCCATCGTAGAGCGCTCGGAGACCGCTGAGCATTGCCATCTCCGGCAAGCGTACTTTCGGAGCGAGCTCTGCCGACCAGCACGGTTCGCCGCCGAGAGTTCCGAGGTACTGGTAGCGGACCGCCGCGATCTCCCAGGCGCGGAGGTCGTCCCAGCTGGGAATTTGCGGCGATTCACTCGCCACGCCCAGTATGACCATGTCCGAGCCGGAGAAGGCGAAGCAGCGGCCACGAGGACCGCCGCTCGCCGCGTCCCAGGCACGGTCGCCGGGTTCTGTTTCAGGCAGGAACTGATCGGGCGGGGAATCCTTCATTCGGGCTCAGGCACCACCGATCCGGTCGAGCGCGCCGCGGGAGGCGGCAATAGCGGCGATGAGTACCGGATGCTGTCATACGAGCAACTTCGGGGTTTAGCCTCTGGCTGGTGACCGCGCATTGCATCTCGATGGACCGGAAGTAGAGCGATGCGCGGCCGGCGAGATCCTTCGCTCGAGGGCTCAGAATGGCGTGCCCGTGGGCCTCGCCGGCCGCGACTGGATGCGGCTACTCGACGACGATGGACCCCTTCATGTTCGGATGGAACTCGCAAAAGTACTCAACCGTTCCGGCCGTATCGAAGGCCTGGGTGAATGATTCACCGGGCGCGATTGCGCCAGACTGCAGTGCTTCCCGATCGAGCCCGGTCGCGGTATGTGGGGCCGCGTCCCCATTATTCCAGGTGATGCTGCCCCCGACCGGAACCGTGATCTCAGGTGGATTAAACGCAAAATCTTTGATCTCCACGGCAACGGTGCCTGCCGCGGCGTCGGCTCCGGCCGCGCCCTCCTCAGCCGCCGGCGTGGCCTCCTGAGCCGCCTCGGCGCCGGCCTGACCCATACTAGCGGGCTCGACGAGGAGGACGGCTACCCGGGTCTGATCGCCTTCCGCACCGAGCCAGGCGACGCCGGTGTGACCGGAATCGTTCAGCTCGCCTAACCCGATGATCAGCTCGTTCTCCTCTTCCCCCTCATCCGTCGTGACGGCGCCGCCGATATCGCCACAAGCGATGTAGGTGTCGATCTCGTCAGCAGAGAGGTGAACGTTGATGGCATGCCCGCCGTCGATGATCTCTTGCAGCGGCATGTCGACGACCGTGACACTGTTCTTGACCGGAATAGCAGAGGCGGCACCGGTTCGTTCTGACTCGTCCCCGATATGAGTGACGTCGTCCAGTGGAACCACCACGTCGCCGAGCTCGGCGCAGGTGCCGCTGTGAATGTGGGCGGGGTGAGCCTCGGCTTCATCATCCTGGGCGGCCAGCCCGGGCGTCAGCAGCGTGAGCGCGGCCAGCGCAGCCACCGATCCAAAGCGGAGCGAGCGACCAGATAATGGCTTGAATGCGTTCATCGACATCCTTTCCATGAGCTCGTCAGGACGTGCGAGCAAACGAGGCATCAAGACGACTGAAGCCCGGCGCTTTGTATCACAGTTACGGTGGCGTTGCTCGATCCGTGTCTGACATGCCGTTGACACCCCCAATCAGCCGTTCCTACAATCCCCGTACCATGCGGGAAAAATCGAGCGGCCGCGACAACGCTTGTTGCCGCGGGGCCGCGCCCCCCGCGGTGCGAACGTGCGCTCCGTCGCACGTGGCCAACGGAAAAGGAGGCTCTCGTGTCAAAGGAACTCGCCACTCGCGCGCTGTTCGCGGACGCCCTGGCCGGGCGCATCGACCGTAGGACGCTTCTCGCCCGAGCCGCGGCGCTTGGCCTGAGCGTACCAGTTGCGGCCGCGCTCGCTAACGAGACCGCGCGCACCGCGTTGGCCGGGGTAGAAGGAACGCTCGAAGTCACCTATTACAACTGGATCATCGATCTGCATCCAGATATCGAAGCGGTCAACAGCGAGTTCTCGAGCACCATCCCCGTGGTGGCTGAGATCGCCCCGACCGAAAACTTCGGCATCGATCGCTTTCTCGCCGAGGCGGCTGAGCAGACCAGTACCTGGGACATGTACGCCGGTGTCACGCCATTCCTGGAAATGATCCAGATGGTTGAGTCGGACGTCATTGAGCCATGGGACCAGTATTTGCCGGAGGGTCTGATCGATACGATCTTTCAGCCCATTCGGGAGGAAGGTACCTACCAGGACAAGTTCTATGTCTGGCCGTTCCTGCTCGACGTCATCGTCCAGGGCTGGAACTCTGAGATCGTCGAGGCGGCGGGACTCGATCCGGAAGCAACGCCGACGACGTGGGATGAATACCTCGCGAACGCGCAGAAGGTCGTCGATAGCGGCGCCGCGCCCTTCGGCTGCACGTTTGACGCCCACGCCTGGCGATCGCTGCTGCCGATCACGCACTCGATCAGTCTCGACGTCTATGATCCCGAGACCGGGATCTTCATGTGGAATAGTGATCCGGCGGTCGAGGCACTCGAGATAATGAAGCGGATGATGCCGCTGGCGAACCCGGACGTTCTCCAACCTGGCAAGACCGATGGCGGCGTCAATCAGACGCCCGACGAGCAGGTGTTCGCGTCGAAGGCGGCCGCGTACTACATCAAGTACCAGAACGCGCACCTCCGTTTCGCCAGCACATGGGAAGATCCGAGCCGACTGCGGCTCGCCGCGTTGCCGAAGACCGAAGACGGAGTTGGCGGGACAGTGTTCTGGACGACCGGCGCCGTGCTGATGAAGTACGGGCAGGACAAGGAGCAGGCCGGTCAGTACATGGATACGCTGACCCACGATCAGCGAATTTGGCAGCACTCCGTCCAGGGCGAGCTTCCAGCGGAGCCGGCAGTTGGTCAACTTCCGGTCTACTCGACGGTTTGGGACGAGTACGAGGCCAACCGGCCCGAATGGATGACGGACTGGGCCTTTGCGATCAAGGACGGCCTGGGAGCCGCGCAAGCGATCGCGCCGACGCGGCTGGCAATCTCTCAGTTTGACGTTGCCGCGCCGTTCTACCATGCCTATCTCAGCGGTGAAGAGAGCGACGCCAAGACGGCTTTGACCAATGCGTTGGACGCGGTCATGGCCGAGTACGAGAAAGCCACGTCATAGTCGCGATTTGACGGAAGCGCAGCGCCGGTTCGCTGTCTTCCCCAGCGGGGGCGGAACGCTTTCGCATTTCGGGTCTTCCCCGGAGGACCGGAAGCGTTCCGCCCAGGCGTCGCAGAGGTCCTGATGGCCCAACTGTCTCTTGCCCAGCCGCGGCGCACAGAGTCGACGCGATCGGCGTGGCAGCGAATCGGAGACCGACTGGCGCGTTACGCCGTGCCGTGGCTCTTCCTGCTGCCAACGATCATCTTCTTCATAGGCTGGGCTATCTACCCGATCCTTCGCGTCGCGTGGATCTCGTTCCTGGATTATCGTCCTATCCAAGCTAGCCGCCCAATTACCTTTATTGGGCTCCAGAATTACGCCCAGGCACTCGCCGATCCGCTCATGCTACAGGGACTCGTGCGGGCAGCGCAGTTCACTGCGCTGTTCCTGCCGGGAATGATCTTCATTCCCATGTTCCTCGCGGTCTTGATCGACCGAATTACAAACCCGAAAGTGTCCACGTTCTACCGTCTCATTCTGTTGGTTCCGGCGATGATTCCCGGACCTTTGATTTTTCTGCTCTGGAAGTGGATGTATGACGGCTACATCGGTCCGATCAACTACGCGCTGGTCGATGTCTTAGGGCTCTTTACGATTCACACTCAGCCTCAATGGATGAGCAACCAGTTGGTCATCCCGGCGCTCTCTGTGATGGAGTGGTGGTGGGGACTTGGCTATCACACGATGTTCTATCTGGCCGGGTTGGCGACGATCCCGCGCGATTTGTTTGACGCCTCCAAAGTCGACGGGGCCAACGAATGGCAAATGTTCTGGACGGTGACGTTCTGGCGGCTGTTGCCGGTCACATTGGTTCTTGTCGTCCTCCGGTTCGGCACGGCAATGGCGGTCATCGACGAGTACCTGATCATGGGTGGGTTCATGCGGGACCGCCCTACTTATACCTGGACGGTTTTTATGTGGGATACCGCTTTCCAGGGAATCCAGGACCGCGGCTACGCGGCGGCCATCGGCTGGGTCGGCACGATCGTGATGCTGGCGGTCGTCGCCGTCCTCTTCTGGGCGTTCCGCTCACGCGACTAGAGCTAAGGGACAGCGATGGCGACACAGGCCGCACTTTCCGGGAGTCAAGCACTGACGGCGCCCGCTCCGGCACTGAGGCACGGACCAACAATCAGATGGGGAACGGTCCTGCGCCACGTGGTCCTTGCGCTCTTTGCGCTGGTCATTGCGCTGCCAATTATCTGGGTTCTGCTCCTGTCAGTGAAGTCGCTTCCCGATGCCTACCAGAACGAGATTTGGCCAAAGACGTTTGACTTCAGTCACTACGGATATTCCCTTGATAGAATTCCGACGCTCCCGCAGAACTATGCCAACAGCATTATTGTGACCTTTGGCACCGTCGTGATCACAACGGTGTGTGCGGTGCTCGCTGGGTACGCAATCGTGTTCCTGCGAATTCCGGGGGTGACGCTTGTAGTTGCCCTCCTCGTGGCGTCGATGTTCTTTCCGACGCGGGTTACGGCAGTCATCGCGATCTTTGAGATCCAGAAGGATCTGGGACTGCTTAACGTTCCCGCCGGGCTGATCTTTCCCTACGTGACCCTCTCACTTGCCTTGTCGGTGTTCGTCATGCGCGGCATGTTTCAGACTGTGTCGCACGAAATCTATGACGCCGCACGCATTGACGGCGCAGGACCACTGCGCATGCTACTGACGATCTTGTTGCCACTGGTTAAGAACGGGATCGTCGTCGTCATCATCGTCAATTTCGTGACGGCGTGGGGCGAGTATCTACTGGCCAAAACGCTGAACACGAACCAATCAGCGCAAACGCTGCCAGTCATGCTATCGATGGCAACTGGCGGGATGGGCGCCTGGGTATGGCCGCGCCTCGCCGCTGTCTACATCATGGCCATCACCCCGGGACTGATCGCTTTCGGCTTCGCCCAGCGCTGGTACATCAAAGGTCTGCAGGAGGGTGCGCTCAAGGCATAAGGTTTCCCCACCGCCAAACGCTCGCTCGCACTCGAGCACCTCTCCCCGTACGCGGGGAGAGGTGCTTTTTGCCGACCGGCCATCGACTGGAGCGCACTCTTGGACGTGTGGTTCGTCATTGCGAGAAATTCCACGGTGGCCGGATACTGTCCCTCACGGACGAATCGCCGCGAACCGCGGATTTTCGACAAGGTGAGCAAACCTATGACGACCCTGCGCGAGCGGCAAGCTCCGCTCAAGGCGCAATACGAAACCGATCCCGAAAGCGCGAAACTGGTCATGACCGTGCGAAGCGCAACCTCCGGCGATGATCCAACCAGATGTACCGTCGCCACCGTTGGCACGCCCGGCGGCAACGGCGTGACATGGGAGGCCGGAGCGCACCCGATGGCCGGAGGAGAAGGCGATCTGGCGTGCTCGGGTGATCTCCTCCTGGCGTCGCTAGCGGCCTGCCAGGAAATCACGTTGCGGATGGTGGCCGCGGCGATGGGCATCGAGTTGCGCAATGTCGAAGTCAACATCGAGGGCGATCTCGATTTTCGCGGCACGATGGGGATCGATCCGGAGACGCCGGTCGGGTTCCAGAGCATCCGCACCTCCGTAAGATTCGATGCTGACGCGACTCCTGATCGCCTGCAGCGGCTGGCCGCGCGGGCCGAGCGCTACTGTGTAGTCGGGGCCACTTTACGGGAGGGCACCTCCCTGTCAACTGATATCGCACCCCGGGATACGGACGGAGGCGCAGGCGATGACTAAGCCGAATGGACGGGTCGATCAGAACGGCGATGCTTCCTGGACTGACGAGGACGAGCGTATCTTCGGATTCGATACGCTAGCCGTCCATGCGGGACAGCGACCCGATCCAGTCACTGGCGCCCGCGCGATGCCGATCTATCAGACGACGTCCTACGTCTTCGAGGATACCGACCACGCCGCCGAACTCTTCGCGTTGCAGCGGTTTGGCAACATCTACACGAGGATCATGAACCCGACGACTGCTGCCTTCGAGGAGCGCGTTGCGGCGCTTGAACAAGGGGTCGGCGGTTTGGCCACATCATCCGGCCAGGCAGCGCAGTACATCGCCCTGGCGACCCTGCTCGGTCCGGGAGATCAAATTGTCTCCTCGAGCGCTCTCTACGGTGGAACCTATACCCAATTCGATATCACGTTGCGGCGCTGGGGCGTCGACGTGGTTTTCGTTGATCCTTCAGACCCCGAGAATTTCCGACGGGCCATCACGCCGCGCACGCGGGTGCTCTACGGCGAGACGATCGGCAATCCTCAAATAGGGGTCCTCGACATTGCGGCCGTCGCCGAGATCGCCCACGAAGCCGGTGTGCCGCTGATGGTGGACAACACGTTCGCTACTCCGTACCTTTGCCGGCCCCTCGAACATGGCGCGGACATCGTTGTCCACTCCGCGACCAAGTTCATCGGTGGCCACGGCACCGCCATCGGTGGGGTCATCGTCGAGTCCGGTCGCTTTCCCTGGGACAACGGAAACTTCCCCGGCATGACCGAGCCGTCGCCGGGGTACCACGGTATTCGCTTCTATGAGACCTTCGGCGAGTACGGCTACCTCATGAAAGCCCGCGTCGAAAACCTGCGTGATATTGGGCCGGCTCTGAGCCCGTTCAACGCCTTCCTCTTTCTGCAAGG
>DASUQU010000126.1:0-8979 GCA_036280495.1 Thermomicrobiales bacterium
CGGAGGAAGGAAGTCCGGACGGTGAGCAGCGCCTGGAGACGATGGTCGCCAGCGACGACGGCTTCTTGCTCGCGGAAAAGGATCTCGAGCTGCGGGGGCCGGGCGACTTCATTGGCACGCGACAAAGCGGGCTACCGGAGATGCAGTGGCTGGAAGGAGTCTTCGATACCCGCCTGCTCGATCGCGCTCAGCGGGCGGCGGAGGTGCTCCTCACCAAAGACCCGGAGCTGATCGCGCCCGACCACCAACGACTTCACAGACGATTCGTGGATTTCTGGGAACGCGCTGCTCCAGAAATAGCGGTCTGAACGAGACGGCTCAGAAAAGAAACCGCCGCGTCTCAAGACGCGGCGGTTTCTTTTCGTCTGTTCGTCTGGACGGCGACGACTACTCTGGCTCGTCCCCGTCGAGATTCGCGCGAAATCGACTTAGCGGCGGCGCAGCCCGAGGGATGCGGCCGCGGCGCCAGCCGAGGTGATCAGCGCGAAGAGTGCCGAGGCATCGCCGATGCCGACGCCGGTATCTGGCAGTGCGACGACTTCAGCCTTTTCCGCCTTTTCGGCCTTGGCCTCTTTCTTCGGAGCCTCTTCGGCTACAAACGGAGCACAGGTGGTGTCGCCGACGCTGATAGCGTTGCCGACGTTACCACCGGAGTTGATGTTGCCGGTCGAGATCGCCCCGCCATTGGCCGCAGCGCTCGCCACGCCACCGTTGCCGGCGGCTGCGGTGTCTACACCCTCAACATTACGGCCAGCAGTCAAGGCCGTGTTGCCAAAGCCGCCGCTGGCATCAGCGATGCCCGTACCGCCATTCGCGTTGAGATCGATGACGGTCTCGTTCAAGACATCGCCGCCATAGATGGTGACGCCGCACTCGTCCTGCGCGGCGGCCGGCACTGCCATCAGGCCACCACCAACCAGCGAGACGGCAACCGCCGAACCCAGAACCACTCGCGAGAGTTTCACTTGAGACGCTCCTCCCCTTCGCACACTGGCTGAACGTTGGACCAACCGTCGGCGCTGCAGCGCCTTGCGCGACGAACTTCAGATCCCCTACACCTGAAGCCCGCGACCGCAGGGCCGTCACCAGGAGCGGTTTAGAGCAACGAGCCGACGGAGCTCTCGCTCACGAATTTCTGTGGCAAGGCAATGGAAAAAGCCGCGTCAGCCGTCGCGTCTCACCCCAGCACCTGGCCCAGGAAATCCAGCCCTCCCAGAACCACGCGGCCAAGCGGCGAACCGCCTGACAGTGCCCTCGTCCGCGCGCATTCTCCGGCTGAGAGCCAGAGAAACGGTTGCCCGGGACACTCCTTCGCATCATATCGACCTGGAACCTCTTTCGTCAATACGTTTGACTCCCTCAGCACCGGATTTCTCGCTGTCCTTGGTCTCGACGGCGGAGTTGTCGGTCTCCCACCGAAAACTAGCGATCCCCGGTACTAGACGTGCGACGATCAGCGCCGTGAGCGCGGCGGCCAAGCCTCCGATGGCAACCGCTGCGGGAGCGCCTATCAAGGAGGCGACAATTCCCGCTCTGACGTCTCCAAGTTGGGGGCCGCCGGCGGCAAAGGTCGAATGCGCGGCCGCGACCCGGCCCCGTAGCTGGTCCGGCGTCAGCAAGTTCCGCAGCGTGTGGCGCTGGGAGACGCTGACAGAGTCTGCCGCACCGCTGACGGCAAGAAAGGCGAGAGAAAGCCAAAGGTTGCGGCTGAGCGCAAACGCGGTAATGCTGAGTCCGAAGACGACGATCGCCGCTAGGATCCCGACGCCGGGGCGTGCCAATGGGCGACGGCTCGCCATAATCGTGGCGCCAGCAACGGCGCCTGCCGCGGGCGCAGTCAGAAGCCATCCGAGCGTTCGTGGTCCACCGCCGAGGACATCGGACGCGAAGATTGGCAAGAGTGTCGCGTAGGCCCCAAAAAAGCTCGCCAGGAAGTCCAGGGACATTGTTCCCAGCAGGACTGGTGACTCCCGCAAGAACCGCAAACCCTCGATCGCGGCCGCGCGCCCGCTGACGACTGGCGCCGCTCGCGCCGGGCGCGAGTGCAGCGCAAACGCGGCGATCGCGCCGATGCCGAAGGTCACGGCATCGACCGCGTACGAGGGGGCGATCCCCGCCGAGGCCACCAGCACCCCCCCGATGGCAGGTCCTGCCATCCCGGCACCCTGGAAGGCAAGAACACCCATACTCATGGCGGCCGGAATCGATGCCGTAGGCACCAAGGTCGGGATCAGCGCATGCCGGGTCGGAGCAGCGACCGCATTCAACAGCGCCGAGAGCGCGGTCAGACCGTAGATCCATGCCAGGGTGATGCCGCCGGTCGCGGTTAGTACAGCAAACGCCCCGGCTACGCCCATGAGCGCGATTTGCGACTGGATGAGGGTCTGGCGACGATCATAACGATCGGCGACGACGCCACCGACCAGGCCAAAGAGAAAGAGCGGCACGAACCGTACCAGCCCGAGCAGGCCAAGGTGAATCGGGTCCCCTGTGAGCTCGAACACCTGCCAAGCGACTGCCACGCGCTGGATTTGGGTCCCGGTCTGAGAGAGAGCCTCCGCGCTCCAAATCAGGCGGAAATCGCGGTAGCGCAGCACGCGGAAGGGGCGCTCGTGACGCGGCAGCGGTTGGACGGTAGGCTGGCGAGCGCTCATATGTGCCGATTTTGCCGCAGGTGAAGACGCAGCGTTGCCCTACCGAGGCGTGTCTGGACCTGAACGACCGGCCGACGACATCACGCGAGGAGTAACCAGAGTGGAGCAGGAATCGGGCGCGGCGATGTTCAGCGCGGAGTTCAAGGAGCGAGCATTTCCGGTTTACGCGGCGATGCGCAAGCAAGGACCGGTTATCAGCGTCACGATGCCGACAGGCAACTCGGTCTGGTTCGTGACCCGGTACGCGGAGGTGGTGGCAATGCTCAAGGACGACGAGCGGTTCGCCAACGATCCATCCAACGCGTTGAGTGAGGATGAATATACTCTGCTGTTCCAGCAGGCCACGGAACATCTCACTCCTGAGCAGCAGGAGATGGCGACGCAAACCGACGAGATCTTGAGACGAAACCTCCTGGCTGTCGATCCTCCTGGTCACTCCCGGCTACGTCGTCTCGTGGCGATCCCGTTTACGCCGAAATACATCGAAGGATTGCGGCCGCGCGTGCAGGCGATCGCGGACAGGCTCCTCGATACGGTCCAGGCACGGGCCAACAAGACGGGCCGTCACGAGATGGAGCTTATCAGCGACTTTGCCTATCCGCTGCCTTTGACCGTGATCTCCGAGATGCTAGGGATTCCTCTGGCGGACCGGGACAAATTTCGCGAATGGTCGCAGGCGGCCGTCTCCTTCACGCCGGCGGACCGGGCGAATCCGGCGGTCACCGCGAAACTGATCGAGTTCATCGCGTACATGCGTCGCCTCGTGGCCGATAAGCGCTCGAACCCCGGCGACGATCTCCTGAGCGGGCTGGTGCTGGCCGAGGCAGAGGGAGACAAGCTGTCGGAAAACGAGCTGCTCTCGATGATCTTCCTGCTGATTGTCGCGGGACACGAAACGACCGTGAACCTGATTGGCAATGGCACATTGGCGCTCTTCGAGTACCCGGAGCAACGTGCCCGACTGCGCGAGACCCCGACTCTCCTGAAGTCCGCGATCGAGGAGATGCTCCGCTACTACGGGCCGGTCGAGATGAGCCTCACCCGCTGGGTCCGCCAGCATACCGAGCTCGGCGGCCAACACTTGCGACGCGGCGAGCAGATCCTGGCGCTGCTGGCCTCGGCCAATCACGATGACGTGCAGTTTTCCAATCCAGACGAATTTGACATCGCGCGGGAGCCGAACCGTCACGTCGCGTTCGGCACCGGTATCCATTCCTGTCTTGGTGCGACGCTGGCGCGCCTGGAAGGGCAGATCGCGTTCGCCACGCTGTTGTCACGCATGCCAGATCTGGCGCTCGCCGTACCCCGCCGCGAGGTGCGCTGGCGCGACGCCACGTTTCTGCGCGGCTTGACGCGGCTGCCGGTGACGTTCTGAGTCGAGGAGGCGGAAGTCGGAGGTCGGGAGTCGGCAAGACGGCGAGACGAGTCGTCAGCCGTGAGTCGCAAGTCGTGAGACGGCACGATCCATCAGCCGTTAGCTGATAGCCCGTCACACAGGGATTGACCTCCCAGGGAATAGAACATATGATCTAATCCGTCCCGGAGCGCCGGAGTGCTAACCGGCAGGGGCCGTCAGGCAGGGTGGCCGTCATCTGGCCGCCGGGAGGTCCCAGTCATGAGCGAGCTCTATCCGACGATCGAGGAGAGCGCCATGGCGGTCGTTAAGGCCGTCGCAGCGCGGCGTGCCCGCCATCGCGTCGATCCAACCCACACAGGGCTGACGACGGCGGCGATTGCGGAGCGGGTAACGGGTATTACCTTGCCGCCCCGTAGCGGTCGCGATGGCTGGTGGCTGGTCGGCCGCGTCCTCGATGAGCTAGTGGATGCGGAGTTCAGTGTCTGGTACATGCCCGGCCCGCGGCGCATCGGCCTCAGCCGACGCGACCGGGCGATCACACCCATGCCGGCTCCTCCCCTCGACAGACCGTATTACTACGATGGATTACGACGCAAATGGATCGATGCGGCCACCGGTGCGGCAATAGCCGATCCGAATGCACCCGGCTCGAACAGACCGGAGCATGAATCCGGGCGACGGGCGGCGACGTAGAAACCAGCAGAGAGCGTCGTCCCCTACACCTCGACGCCCTCCCAGAACCCAAGGGACGCGAGAGCGTTCCACCCCTTCCCCTTCCCGCACGTGCCCGGCCCTGGAGGCCGGGTTCGTGTTTGTGGACGAAGTCGGAAAGTTGGGAGTCGGCAAGTTGGCAAGTAGACGGCGGTTTGAGAGTGCCGCAGACGACGGACACTCCCTCACTCGACCAACTTGCCGACTTGCCGACTCCCTCCATACTCCCCACATGCGAGTCATTGCGGGCGAGCGGCGTGGATTTCAATTGAAGGGCCCAGCGGGAAAGTTCACCCGGCCAATGGCCGACCGGGTCCGGGAGGCCCTCTTCTCGATGCTTGCCTCGCTCGGAGTCGAGCCGGTACGGGTGCTCGATCTCTATGCCGGAACCGGCGGCATCGGCATCGAAGCGCTCTCGCGGGGCGCCGAGTCGGCCGATTTCGTCGAACGGAACGCCGCCGCCGCGGCCGTGGTCCGCGCGAACCTCACCCACACCCGGTACACCGATGTTGCGCGGGTCTATCAGGAACCGGTCTCCACATTCCTCTCCCGGGCCGAGCGCAACGAGGTGGAAATCGCTCCCTACGATCTGATCTTCATGGATCCACCCTATGCCGATCCCGAGTTGGTCGCCACACTGGAGCGAGTCGGGCGCTCGCCATTGGTAGAATCGGGCGCCATGCTGGTCATCGGACACTCACCACGAGTGACGCTGCCCCAGCACGCTGGCCGGCTGCGGCGGCTCAAAGAGCGGTGCTACGGTGATAGTTGCTTTTCGATCTACATGCACGTTGACGAAGTCGAGGCGGGGTCCGCGACAGAACTCGGCGTAGGAGTGACATGAACTCGCGACGCGCGATCTACCCTGGGAGCTTCGATCCCATCACGCTGGGCCATGTCGACGTCGCTCGTCGCGCCGCGCGGCTGTTCGATGAGGTCATCGTCGCGGTCTACGAGGGACAAGAGAAGCCCGGCGCACTCTTTTCGATCGAGGAGCGCATCGGGCTGGCCCGCAAGGTCGTGGCAACGGAGCCCGAGTCGAACATCCGCGTTGACAGCTTTTCCGGGCTGACCGTAGATTACGCCCGCTCCCAGGATGCCGGCGTCATCGTGCGCGGGTTGCGCGCGGTTTCAGACTTCGAGTACGAGTTCAAGCTCGCGCACATGAACGCTCATCTGGCGCCGGGCATCGAAGTGGTCTGCCTGATGACCTCGTCCGGGCACTCGTTCATCAGCTCGAGCCTGATCAGAGAGGTCGCGGCGCTCGGGGGCGATGTGGACGGGTTGGTGCCCGCACTCGTGGGCGATGCGCTCCGCGCGAAGCTCGCCGTTCGTTTCTGAGGCCTACGACTGGAGCGGCGGACAATGACCGACGAAATACCGCCAGGCCCGTTCGATCCTGACGTTTCCGACGAAGACCCAGAGGATGTCCTCGTTTTGCTCGATCGGCTAGAGGAGCTGGTCGGTGTCGGACGGCGGATGCCGTTCAGCACTCGGGTGATGGTCGAGGAAGAGGAGTTTCTCGGCCTTCTGGACCAGATCCGGGCCGCGGTACCGCGCGAGATCAGACACGCTCAGCGCGTGGTCGAAGAGCGCGCGGAGATCATCACCTCAGCCCAGCATGAAGCAGCCAAGATTCTCGACCACGCCAGGACCCAGGCCGAGTACATCATCTCGGAGCAAGGGGTGATGAACGAGGCGCGGCAGCGCGGCGAAGAGTACCTGCGGCAGGTGGAGATGGAGCAACGGCGCTCGATCGGACAGATCGACGAGTACGCGCTGCAGCAGATTGGTCGCGTCGAAGAGGCAATCCAGGACGGGTTGACGCTCGTCATGGACGCCCTGCGTGAGGCCTCGACAAACCTGGAGCAGGCCAAGCGGCACGTGGGTAAATAGGCAATTCCGTGAATTGACGCCGGAATCCCGGCGGAGTAGACTGCTCCGGTTGTGCCGGCTATTTCCGCCGGCGTGGCTTTGTGTGTCTTCTGGTTGGTAGGAAAACTCCGGTAATGGCGACCGACGGCGGTCAGCAGCGGGAATTGCGGAACGACACCGCGGTCAACGTCGTAGGCCTCCTCAAAGGGCAAACAGGCGCCACCCGGTCGTACCGTCTCCTGCTCGACACCTTCGATGCGGATGGTGAAACCATCGCGCGGGACATCGAAGGCGATGTCCGCCTGACCCGGTTGCGCGACGCCGTTATCGCGCGCGTATCAGCCGCGGGCGTCGCGCCAATGTCCTGCGCTCGCTGCCTGCGAGAGTACGATCAGCCGTTCGAGGTCGAGTTCGACGAGGAATACCGACAGACCGTCGACGTGCACACCGGATTCGATCTCGGCGACGAGCCAGCGGATGACGAACTGGTGTCGCGCATTGACGAGAACCACGAGCTCGATCTACGGGAACCACTGCGGCAGGAGATCCTGGTGGCTCTCCCCATGCGACCAGATTGTGGCGCGGACTGCCCGGGGCCAGATCTGCTCGAGGTCGGCGGTGAAGACGATGCGGGCGATGACCATGTCGATGAACGCCTGGCGGCTTTGGCGAGCCTGCTCCCTGACGACCAGGTGACCGAGAGATAGAAGCAGTACGCGTGGCCCGGGTCAGGGGTCCGCATTGAGAGTAGGAGAGCGACGATGGGAGCACTTCCAAAGCAGCGCGTCACCCGCCACCGCCAGGGCAACCGGCGGCGTCATGATTTCCTCAAGAACGTACCGGTACTAGTGGCGTGCAACACCTGCGGCGAGCCACATGTGGTGCATCACGTCTGCCCGACATGCGGGTATTACCGTGGCCGTCAGGTAATCGTCATCGAGGAGCGCCGGCGCCGTGCCGAATGATCCTGAGCCGGTCAGGCTCCGCGTTGGCTGAACGTCAGCTTGCACGTGCTGGGATAGGGAGGGCAGGCGGCAGTGCCTGCCCTTCACTGTTGCTGGACCCCGGCTTGCGAGCAGGACGGATTGCACGAGCTGACCATTTCGGGTCACACTCCGGCATCCTTCTTGCAGCGCACGTACGTGCATGGGGGCGCCGGTGATGGAATCTCTCCCGCAGAGACCGGTGACACGAGGAACGACCATGCGCAACGCCGCGATCACCGGCTGGGGTATGGCCGTCCCTGAGCGGGTGCTGACCAACGCCGATCTGGAGCGGATGGTCGAAACCTCGGACGAGTGGATTACCAGCCGTACGGGCATCAAGGAGCGGCGTATCGTCGGTCCGGAGGACAGCACCACCTCGCTGTCGGTCACCGCGGCTCGTCAGGCGCTCGATACCGCCGGACTCACCGCTGACGATATCGATCTCATTGTGGTCGGTACCTGCACCCCCGACCAGTTCCTAGTCTCACAAGCCTGTCTCGTCCAGGCCGAGTTGGGCGGCAATGCCGGAGCCTTCGATCTCGGCGCCGCCTGCTCCGGATTCGTCTATGCGCTGGCCGTCGGCTCGCAGTTCGTGCAGACCGGTCTGCACGATCGAGTCATGGTCATCGGCGCCGACACTCTGACCAGATTCGTCGATTACACCGATCGCTCGACCTGCATCCTCTTCGGTGACGGCGCGGGTGCGGTCGTGCTGGAAGCCACCGACGAGCCGCGCGGCCTCCTCTCGACGGTCCTCGGCGCGGACGGCGCCGGGTACAAGCACCTCTACATCCCCGGCTGGGGTGCGTTCGTCCCGGAGTCCGCCGAGCTCTTCCCGGAGTACCGGCCGTACCTGCACATGAACGGACAGGAGGTCTTTCGCTTCGCGGTGCGGGTCATGGGCGACGCCGCTGTCGAGGCCGTGGAAAAGGCGAGTCTGACCTTCGACGACGTCGACATGATGATCCCCCATCAGGCGAATATGCGCATCATCGATGCCGCTGCGCGCCGTCTTGCCCTGCCACGAGAAAAGGTTTGGGTCAATCTGGACCGCTACGGCAACACCTCGGCGGCCTCGATCCCGATTGCGCTGTTCGAAGCCGCCGAGGCCGGGAAGCTCGAGGAGGGGGACAACGTGGTCCTCGTCGCCTTCGGCGGTGGATTGGCCTGGGCTGCGGGCATGGTGCGTTGGGGAACGGCAGGCGTCTGTCGCGATCCAGAGTGTCGCAAGCCCGCGACGGTCGTCGCTGAATCCGAGCGCGTTCCTGTGGCGCAGGCGTCCAATGCCGAATCCCGAGCCGCCATGACGCTCGCCGGTGGCTAGTCCGAATCAGGAAAAGGTCGCCTGGGTATTCCCTGGACAGGGCTCCCAGCGGGTCGGCATGGGTCGCGAGTT
>DASUQU010000127.1:0-9000 GCA_036280495.1 Thermomicrobiales bacterium
TGCACGAGAAGCTGAAGGAAGGGAATCTCGGGGAGAAGACAGGGTGCGGCTTCTACACGCACCCGGATCCCGAGTACACCCGGTCTGGCTGGCTGACGGGGGAAGAGGAGCATGACGAGCAGTAAGAGAACACCAAGTTCATGAACGAGCGCGTGCGCGATGCGTTGGCCAGGGACCGGACCATCGACATCACCACGATCGGGCGTAACAGCGGGTTACCCCGCCGGATCGAAACCTGGTTCTACCGGGTCGATGACCAGATCTACCTGACTGGCTCGCCAGGGAGACGGGACTGGTACGCCAACCTTCTCGCCAACCCTGGCTTCACATTCCACCTCAAGCAGAGTGTTGCGGCCGACCTTCCCGCTCGCGCTGCCCCGATCACCGACCCGGAGCTGCGGCGCGCGATCTTCGAACGCATCCTCTCGGACCTGGGTGGGACTCAGGACCTCGCGGCTTGGTTGGCGGGAAGCCCGCTCATGGTGGTGGCCTTCAGCAGTCGATGTCATACGGAATGACGGACCAGGGCATGTTGTCGGACTTTCGACTGGTGAGAGTGCTGGTATCCACCGTCACGCATCCGGGCGAGCGCTCCCACGGCAGAAGCGCTCGCCGCAGCCAGAAGCTCTGGATAACATGTGCCGCTATTCTCAGCCACTGGCCGCGCCGCGAACCGGAAAGTCCCGCTCGCTCTTCGCGTTGACGGGGAGCGGCCACGACTCAGTCGACGACGGAGCCAACGATCTGGCACCCACCACTGCCTCGCCGAGTCTCGCTGCCTGACGTGCTGGTCTCGTGCGACCCTGCGACGGGGTGGGCTAGTGGTTGCCGCCGTGCTTTGCGAGTGCCGTGGCGGTCGCGGCCGACATCTCCGCCCAGCCGATCCTCGTGGCCATGCCCTCGAGGGTAGCGTCCACTTCTTCCTGCCGGTGCGGGTCGACAATGGCGATCAGCATGGACTGTCCCGGCTGTAGTCCATCGGCCATGGTCTTGATCTCCGCCGCATCGAACGCGTCGGAATGGGACCCGCGCAGGCGGCCGGCCATGCCTCCCACCGCCGCACCCAGCGCGGTCGTGGCCAGGATCGACGGTGGGAAGACGAGCCCGACGACGCCGCCGGCCAGCGCGCCGATGCGGGCGCCCTTGCGTCCACTCTCGCCCGCGGTCAGAGGGACATCGAGCTTGCCCTCCGCGTTCTTGGCGAGGGTGATGGTGTTTTCCGCATCGAGGACTCCCTGCTTCTCCGCCTTCTGGAGCGCCTTGACCGCTAGACTCGCCCCATCCAGCGAGTCGAACGTCGCGGTGAGAACCTTCATGTCGTCGTGATACGTCGCGGTGACTCCAGACTTCTCCCAAGACATTGCACAACCCTCCTGGTGCCGATCTCACCCGTGCGGACACTGAAGATCCTACGCGCGAAATCCCGCGCCTCATCCGGCTAGCGGGCCCGTTCCTGAGTCCAGCCTGTGGTTTCGCGCAGAGGCAGCCAAAACAGTGTAGCTGGCAGGAGCGGCTTAGGCGCGGAGAACCCCGGATATTTACGCACTCTCCGAGAATCACTCGTCGGCGTTCATCATGTAGCCACCTCACGTTGTCGCTACCATTCCCAGACTTGGTACACGCGGGAAGAGCTGAGGGAAACCGGAATGACCGCAGGGGAACAGCCGTCTCGCTGGTTCCGCGTGCAGTCGATCGGGTATGTGCGGCGATCTGGCGCTCCGGAGCCTGATCCCGAGGCGTTCTACGATCCCTGGGCCGAGACCGCGCTCGAGATCCTACCTCGCTGGGAGGACGCGCTCGCCGGTATCGAGCAGTACAGCCACCTCTTCGTCATCGTCTGGCTCGACCGCGCCAGGCGGGCGCGGAAGCCACGCACCCAAGTGCCAGAGGGGCGTGCGGGACTGCCGGAGGTGGGATTGTTTGCGACGCGCACCCCGCGCCGTCCGAACCCCATCGGCATCAGCGCACCACGACTCCTCCGCCGTGCGGGCCGCACCCTATGGGTCAGTGGCATCGACGCCTGGCCCGGCACCCCGATTCTCGATATCAAGGGCTATGCGCCACGCGACGATCTGCGTCCGGACGCAACCGTTCCCGACTGGCTGGAGAGACTTTGGTCAGCGCACGACGCGGGGCAAGGGTGACGAGGGCAACGGACAACTCCGCTAACGATAAGTTGAGCACTTCTACGGTGGTGGCCTGGTGGATCAGGGAGAGGAGGAGCCCCCATGTCTCGCGTGCAAGCGTCCATGCTGCTCGGCGCCGCGCTGGCGATCGCGCTGATTAGTCCGTTGCTGCCGGCTCGTGGCATGGCGCAGGACGCCACGCCCGCGGCTGACTGCCCGGCGACGACGTCAGAGGAGAACAAAGCGCTCGTCGAGCGCTGGTTCGCGGCGTTGTCCAGCGGCGCGAGCGACGATGTGGCTGCGCTGGCTGCCGCCGATATCGTGTACCACGATCCCTCGCCGCGTGAAGAAGCGCAAACCGGTGGCACGGAGGGTTGGGCACGTGACCGGGAGCAGGACTACCCGGACCTGCAGGTCACGGTCGAGCAAGTGATTGCCGAGGGCGACATGGTCGCCTCCTACCAGCGCTACACCGGCACCCAGCAAGGCGACGTCGAAGATGAGCGAGGCATACCGGCCACTGGTTTGGCAACGGAATGGGTCAGCATGGGGCTCTTCCGCATCGAGTGCGGCAAGATTGCCGAGATCTGGGCGGTGGCCGACGACCTGGGGCGGTTGCAGCGCCTCGGGGTCATCACCGACGAGGAGCTGCAAAGTGTCACGCCGCTGGCGACACCGTCCGCGTAGTCGTCGGCTTGTCCGGCCTGATGGGGTACGCGCCGCTCGCAGGCGTGCCAACGCCGCGGACTCGCGGGGCGGGCTCTACGTCTCGAGGTAGAGGCAAAACGGATGCCCGTCCGGGTCGAAATGGACCCGGACATCCTCCTGCGGCTGGTAGTCGGCCAGCGTGGCCCCGCACGCCTGGGCGTGGGCGCACGCGGTATCCAGATCGTCGACCCGGATCTCCAGGTGTCCCATCATCAGCTGCTTGCCGGGCCGGGAGGGCCACACCGGTCGGGTGTAGACATCCTCGATGTGGAAGCCCAGTCCAACGCCGCCGGCGGGGTTGCGCAGCGTCACCCACCCGGGCTCCGCTGTCCCAATCTCCCATCCCAGCAGCCGCGAGTAGAAACGCGCCAGTGCCGGCGGGTCTGGCGAGCTGAGCGTGGCCATCGTGAACGTCAAGCCGCGGGGGGTCGTCACCGCATTGCCTCCTTTCGGGACGGGAAGGGCGTCGGAAGAACGGACAGGTACTTGGAACGCATTCGGGCGAATGGCCACGGAGACACTGCGGATCTGGCGCCGATCGCGAACAGCTACGCTATCAGGGGAGTAGGTCAGCCGGCTGTCGGCGTGGACGGGGCCGTGCTTTCGAAGGCGACCAGGTCGAGGGAGCCGCCTTCAAATTCCTCCCGAGCGATGCCGACCCCCGGGCAGTAGTACTTCTCGCCGGTGCCTCCCTCGATGGCGGCGAAATCCTCCACGTGGAGGCATCCGCTGAGCTCGCCAGCCGGCGTGACGATCGCCTGCTCGATGGCGAGCACCGTTGACCGATCCTCGGCCACGCCGGGGGCTCGCTCCTGTTCGAAGACCTGGCCGGCCTCGGGATGCGCCGGCATGTAGACGCCGGGCTGGTTGGCCCCCTCACCCGCCAGCCAAGTCCCCTCATGGCCGATCACCGCGCCCTCCTCGTACATATCGACGTGTTCGCCGAGGTAGTAGACCGTGCCATCCACGTCCTGGGCGTAGTAGTCCAGCGTCGCTTCAACCAGCTCGCCGTCTTCATACTCCTTGACCTCGGCGACGGTGACCTCGACCCCGGCCACGGTGGTCGTTTCGGGACGAACGGTCATTTCGATGCGCACCGCAATCGTTTCGCCGGTGGCCGGGTCATGCTCTTCCCCCTCCAGCATCGTGGAACGGAGGGAAGCGAGGGGGAAGAAGGGATTGGTCACGAGAGGACTCAGGCGGCTGAGGTCGACGGCCGGGGTCGCCTCCTGCGCGTAGGCTGCCGGCGATGATGACAGGGTCAGGACGCTGAGCAGCGGAACGGCCATGAGTGGCAGGGCTACGAGGGCTACGCGACATCGACGCATGGAGACTCTCCTGATAGCCCGGAAATGGGGTCCGATAACCTGGGAATAGTCGCATGAAGTGGAATCGGATGCTGACGCTACCAAGCAAAAAAAGGGGCGGTTCGTGCATCGGCCAGCCAGTTGAAATAACGGGCTGCAGAGGCTCGCAACCCCTATCCAAGTCCTGGTGCCAAGATTTAATCAGAATTTTGGCGTCAAGTGCCGCGCCGCCATTAGGACCGCCAAAGCAATCGGCTCGGATCACGCGCTGGTTGCTACGATGGTGGAGAAATGACGTTGGCTAGTGCAATCGAACCTGGTAGCTGCTTCAGGAGGATCTCGAGTCGTGGTCTATCTGCCCGAGCACTTCGCCGAAACCGACACCGCCATGATGCACCGACTGATCAGGTCCTTTCCCCTCGGGACGTTGATCACGCTCGGGACCGAGGGGCTCGTCGCCAATCACATTCCGTTCGTCCTCGACGCGCGAGCGAGTGAGTACGGCCGGTTACTCGGGCACGTCGCCCGCAACAACCTCGTCTGGTGCGACCACGACCCTGACGAGGATGCCCTGATCGTGTTTCAGTCGATCGAGGCATACATCACGCCGAACTGGTACGCAACGAAGCGGGAGACGCACGAGGTCGTGCCGACGTGGAACTACGCCGTCGTCCACGCCTATGGACGGATCGTCGTGCACGACGACGGCAAGTGGGTCCGCGGTCAGGCGGGCATGCTCACGAAGCAGCAGGAAGCGTCCCAGCCCATTCCCTGGAAGATGGCTGACGCCCCGCCGGCATATACCACGGCCAACCTGGAGCAGATCGTCGGCATCGAGATCCCGATCGATCGCCTGGTCGGCAAGTTCAAGGCCAGCCAGAACCGGCGTGACGTCGACCGAGCGGGCGCGATCGCCGGCCTACGCGAAACCGGCGAACCCGGTAACGTGGCTATGGCCGAGCTCATGGACGCGATTCACCATGGTGGGTGAAGTCGCGGTCGGCGAATTGTTATAGGTCCGGCATGGACGTCCCCGAGCTGCGGCCGCGCATCGGTCAGTGTTAGCGGAGAGAGCGGGCCGATGGCGCCGGGCTGAGTCATCAGCGCGGTCATCAATGCGGTGCTCGTCGGCGCCATTGCGGCTGCCGCCCATGGCGCCGACTTGGCACTGCACCTTAGCTCCGAAGCATCCCTGCCACGACCCTCAATTGGGGTCGGGGTTGCCGTTACCTCTGCGGATCACCCCTGCGGTCCCGCGCCCGCGGCAGTGAGCTCTCGCGCAGCATTCCGAAACAACAACGCGGATCCGATAAACAGCACCACGAACAACCCGTTCAGGGTCAGCACTCCCAGCACACCGGAAGTTACTTGAGGCTTCCAGATGATCAGCGCGATCACAGGGACCAACGCCTGAGCGAACGCCATCGCGAACAACACGCGCGCCATGCCACGGGGGCGGAATTCCGCGATGATGGCACCAATGAAGCCAATGGCGAGCACCCCGAAATACATCAGGTTGGCGGGGTTGTCCTCAGACCCGATGACCCCCACAGCAAGGTTGATCCAGACGAGGAGGAACGCCGCCGCGAGTGCCATGCCGACGGCGAATCGGTACGCCATGGTGCCCCCCTTCCTCGTTATCAGCACATACGCGAGACCAGTGCCGAAGATGAGGGCCCCCATGACAATGAAGTCGAACAGAGACCAGTTCCAGTCGTTGGAGATCCGCATTCCCACGAACGGAATCACCAATAGGGCCACTGTTCCGAGTGCAACGGCCACGACAGGCCGGTACGCGTTCCTGGCAAGCATGGTGCTCCTCTCCTTGAGCGCGGTGGAGAGCCACTCCGGCAGGGTGCGGGCCCAGAGCGCGGCTAAACCCAAGCGGCCATCGCCTTCTAGCGCCTCGCGACTCAGGTCCCGGAAGCAGCGGACCATCTCGTCGCCGTACTCGTCTCGAAGCTCGCGCGGGTAGGCGCGCAGGAGCGCCCGGTAGACCCGCTGCGAAGTGCCGACAGCCCGCTCGTGCCTTCTCGAGCGCGGTCCCCGCGGAGAGACCATTACGCTCCCTCCGGGCTCGGCTGTTGTGCGGGGAAAGCGCCCTTCCGGCGCGCGGCGCGGACCAGGCCGTCGAGCCGTTCGACCTCGGCCGCCAGGACCTCGCTGCCGAAACCGGTGAGGCGGTAGTAACTGCGCCGCTCATCGTCCGCCTCGGGGTCGGGCCTCGTTCCGGACTCCTCGATCAGGCCGCCCTCCTTGAGTCGCTTGATCGCCCCGTAAAGCGTGCCCGGCCCGAGCCGCACGCTGCCGCCAGTGCGCTCCCTCACCTCGAGCATGATCCCGTAGCCGTGACGTTCCCCGTCGACCAGCGCGAGCAGGACGTTCAGCGCAACGGGCGTCAGAGGGAGAAGGTCTCTCGGATCGATCGAGCGTTTCCCGGCCACTTCCCCACTGCCCACGACACAACCTCTTTGCATTCCTATATCCCCCGATGCATCGCGAAACGATGCGTCGGGGGACATAGTGCGCCGCTTCGGGACACTTGTCAAGTCGGGTTCAGCGCCGGCTCGAGTACCTGACGCTCTGAATTCGCCTACGTTTCGCCGGTTCGGTGGCCTGCGGTGTGTTGAGGTCCGCTACAGACTAGCCGCAACCTGCTTGCTGATCGCCCGCAAGGCATCGAAAACGCCTTCGCCGTTGATGGCCGAGGCACGCACGGCGGTAGATGCGGGAAGGCCCAGCGAGGCGGCGAGGTCGGTTGCGGGCGTTGCGCCGGGCAGATCGGCTTTGTTGCACTCCAGCACGACCGGGAAACTGGTCAGCGATTTTGCTTGCCCGGCCAGCAGCGCTTTGAGCTCTTCCAGGGAGGCCATGTTCTCCGCCATGCGAAGGGGCGCGGAATCGGCAACAAAGACGATGCCGTCGACCCCTTGCAGCATTGCGGCGCGGGCGCCGGACGATCGCGGCTGGCCGGGAACGGTGTAGAGATGCCAGTGCAGCCGAAACCCGAGGCGCTCGCCGAGATCGATCGGCAGCGAGTCCGAGAAGATGGTACGCGCCGATTCGGACGCGATCGAGCGGAAGGCACCCCGGGTCTCCGGCGGGACACCCTCGGCGATTGCCCGCAGCGTCGTCGTCTTCCCGCTCAGCTCAGGTCCGAAATAGACGATCTTGGCGTGGATCTCGCGCGCCTCGAGATCGATCAGCGCCACAGTTAGTCGTGAGTGATTGTGGTTGGCGCTGCGATCGAAGTGCTTCGCACCCTGCCGTTTGCGCTGCCATCGTCCGTGCGACGGGCAAGGTAGGGCGCGAACCGCCCCAGCTCGCTTGCCGGGAGGTACCCCTGCAGGGTCGTGCCCGATTCATCGAAGCTGGTCTCATTCACGCGCCCCAGCCGGTGGAATCGGTCAACGAGCTCGCTCTGGGCGAACGGCGCGGTGAGTGTCACCGGCACGAAGCCGGCGTCTTCTTCCAGCGCGATCTCGACCTGAGCCAGCAGTTGGTCGAACCCGGTGCCGTCCCGAGCCGAGATAGGGATGGAGTTGACAGCGAGATCGGCGGCTGGACCCAACCGGGCGAGGAGGTCGTCCAACGACGGCTCGCCCGATTCGTTCGGCGACAGGCGGTCGACCTTGTTGAGCGCCGTCACCACCGGTTTGTCGTCGGCGCCCAGTTCCTCGAGGACGTCGATGACCGTCTGCATCTGCTCGGGTGCATTGGGATGCGTGATATCGACCACGTGCATCAGCACCGTCGCCTCGTTGATCTCCTCCAGTGTGGCGCGGAAGGCGGCGATCAGCAGGGTGGGCAGGTTATTGATGAAACCGACGGTGTCGGTGAACAGCACCTCCCGGCCGCTGGGCACCGCGCGGCGACGAGTCGTGGGATCGAGGGTGGCGAAGAGTTTGTCCTCCGCCATCACCGTCGATCCGGTCAGGGCGTTGAGAAGGGTGCTCTTGCCGGCGTTCGTGTACCCGACGAGGGCGACGACCGGGATCGGCACGTTCCGTCTGCGGTCACGGTATTGCTGGCGATGAGTGTGGACATTGGCCAGCTCCCGCTTGATATGGACGATCCGCTTGCCGAGCTCGCGGCGGTCGCTTTCGAGCTGAGTCTCACCGGGACCGCGCAGACCGACGCCGCCGACCCCCTGCCGCGAAAGGTGGGTCCACAAACCGGTCAGACGCGGCAGCCGGTATTCGAGCTGGGCCAGCTCGACCTGGAGGCGACCCTCGTGGGTCGCGGCACGGCGGGCGAAGACGTCGAGGATGAGTGCCGTGCGATCGATGACCTTGACGTCGAGCGCGCGCTCGAGATTGCGCTGCTGGGCGGGGCTGAGATCGTCGTCGACCATGACCACGTCATAGCCGACATCGTCGCGCCGCGCTTTGATCTCCTCGAGCTTTCCTTTGCCGACGTAAGTGCCGGCCAGGGGATGGGCGAGCTTCTGGGTTACCGAGCCCACGACCTCGACGTCGACCGTCTCGGCCAGCCGCGCCAGCTCTTCCAGGGAATCGGTGGCTGCCCAGGGCTGATTCGGACGCTCGACGGCGATCAGGAGGGCCTGCTCAGTTGGGCTGTTGGTGGAATGGGGAGAGCGTGGAATGGGAACCTCCTCGGGTTCAGGTCTGATAGTGAAGGACTCCTAATTGTACCGCGCCGTCATGATGGGAGTTTTTCGAGCTCGTGACCCGACGATGCCCTCAACTCGAAACCGCGTCGAGGATCTCGCGGGTGCGGATCTCCAGATTCTCCTCCGCCAACGCGATGCGGCGTCGTTTCTCCTCCAGCCAGCGCCGGTCCGCGTCGAGGCGGTTTTGCTCTAGAGCCAGGTATTCCCGGACGGCGGGAGCGGCTGG
>DASUQU010000128.1:0-10278 GCA_036280495.1 Thermomicrobiales bacterium
ACGCTGACCGACTTCAAGCCGAGAGCGTCCATGGCCGGGACATAGGCCGGCATGAAGAGGGCATCCCCCTCGCGATCCTCCAGGGAAATTACCGTGCGTAATGGAGAAACCGTGCGTCCGGCTGATAGCTCGGCGAACGCCGTCTTCATCAGCTCGATCGCATCCGGCATCGGGACGAGCTCGCGGATCTGGCTCCGCGTCAAGACCAGCATCCGCCATGCTCCTCTCTCGACATACAGCGTTTCACAATCGCTTCGCCTGGCCCGTTCAGCCTCCCAGAGAGTCTCCCATATCGGCGCTGGTCTGACTCCTGCGAACGAGATTCACGTGATCAAGACCGCTCTCACCCCTGTGCTATACATGCCAGTCGGCAGGTAGGCCGAACACCCGCGGTGAGGCGGATGGCCGAGCAAGGAGCAGGATAATGACGGTTCATGGAGATCAAGCGGCGACGCCGGAGCGGACCCCCACTCCGTTGCTCGATCGCATCTCCTCCCCGGCAGACCTCAAGAGATTGCCTCTATCTCAGCTCCCCGCACTCTCGGCCGAGATTCGTCAAGAACTGATCGACGTCGTCACCCGCAACGGGGGACACCTCGGCGCGTCGCTCGGAGCCATCGAGCTGGCCGTTGCGCTGCACTGGGTCTTCGATTCCCCGCGGGACCGCATCGTCTGGGACGTCGGGCATCAAGCGTATGCCCACAAACTCCTCACGGGGCGCCGGGACCGGTTCGCCACGATCCGTCAGGAGCACGGTCTCTCCGGTTTCCTGTCACGGGATGAGAGCGAGCATGACGCATTCGGCGCGGGACACGCCTCGACGTCGATTTCCGCGGCATTGGGCATGGCCGTTGCATTCTCCCAGAGCGCCGAACCCGATCGGCGCGTCGTGGCGGTCATTGGCGACGGCGCACTCACGGGCGGCATGGCCTTCGAGGCGCTGAACAATGCTGGCATCCTCGATCTGCCATTCCTGGTCATTCTCAACGATAACGAGATGTCGATCGCGCCAAACGTCGGCGCGATGTCCCGCTATCTCGATCGCGTCCGCACCGACCCGCGATACCACCGGGCCAAGGACGAGCTTGCCCGCATTACGGAGCGGCTGCCCCAGGGGGAGCTGCTCGTCGAGCTCGGCAAACGCTGGAAGGATTCGCTCAAGGAATTCATCTATCACTCGATGATATGGGAGGAGCTCGGGTTCACCTATATGGGACCGATCGCCGGGCACGACGTGCGAGCGCTCGTCGAATCGCTGCGACAAGCAACCCTGGTGCCCGGACCCGTGTTCCTGCACGTGGTGACCGAAAAGGGACGAGGCTTCGCCGGCGCCGCCACCGACCGCGAGCGCGGGCATGCCGTTTCTGCTCCTTCATCGCCGGGCGCGTCGCCGTCACCGCCGAAATATCAGGACGTCTTCGCCCAGACCGTCATCGAGCTCGCCAAGGACGATCCACGGATCGTCGCCATCACCGCGGCGATGCCGACCGGAACCTCGCTCGCCAAGTTCCAAGCGGTCTATCCGGATCGCTTCTTCGACGTCGGGATCGCCGAACAGCATGCGGTCACCTTTGCCGCGGGTCTCGCCGCGGAGGGAATGCGCCCCGTCGTCGGCATCTATTCGACGTTCCTGCAGCGAGCCTACGATCAGATCATTCATGATGTCTGCTTGCAGCGCCTCCCGGTGACCTTCGCCATCGACCGCGCGGGGTTTGCCGGAGACGACGGACGCACGCATCACGGCGTTTTTGACCTGACCTATCTGCGCTGCTTGCCCAACATGACCGTCATGGCGCCGAAGGATGAGAATGAGCTCCGCCACATGTTGAAGACGGCACTGGACGTCATCGATGGTCCAGTCGCGATCCGCTACCCGCGCGGAGCCGGCGTCGGATCGTCCCTAACTGATTCATTGCACACCCTCCCGCTCGGACGCGCCGAGACGATTCGTTCGGGCGCGGACGTCGCGATTCTCGCCCTGGGGTCGATGGTGCTCCCCGCCGAGCGCGCCGCCGATCTCCTCGTCGCCGAGGGAATCTCCGCTTCAGTGGTCAATGCTCGCTTCGTCAAACCCCTCGATGAGCGGCTCGTTCTGGAACTAGCGGCTCGGTGCGGAGCGGTCGTGACGGTCGAGGAGAACGTCAAGGCGGGCGGCTTCGGATCAGCTATCCTGGAGCTCCTGACGAGCCGGGATGTCCGAGTCCCAACTCGTGTTCTCGCGGTCCCGGACCGTGTCTTCGAGCAAGCGTCCCAGGGCCGGCTACGAGAGCTCGCCGGACTGACGGCCCGCGACATTGCCACGGCGGCACGCCAGCTCGTCGCGCTAAAGCAGCCTGGGTCCGGCTCGGTTCTCGCATCGGGTCAATCTGTCGGGTAGACTCGGCGGCACTAGGGGCGTCTCCTGGTGTTCCGCCAGGTACGCAGTCGACACCAGCGAGGCCATCGTGAACCCAACTGACGGCGTTTCGTCGCTCTCGGCCAAGGCCGGGACTGACGCCGTGACGATCCTGTTTCCACCCCGCGATGATCGGTCCGGTTTGGCAGGTGCATCCGGTCAACTGGGTGTGGCGCTCGATGATGACGCTCTGAGACGCTTCGCTCGGTATCGAGACCTTCTCCTCGAACGAAGCGCGCAATTCAATCTGACGGCTATCCGAGAAGCTGAAGAGATCGAACGGCGGCTCTTTCTGGATGCAATCGCCGTGATCCCCGAGCTCGACCGCCTCGCGGGCACCGGCTCTGATCGAGCTGCCGACCCGCCGCGACTGGTAGACGTAGGCACGGGTGCCGGGTTTCCCGGACTGGCCCTGAAGATCGCCCGCCCCCATCTCGACGTGACGCTTGTGGACGCCACCGCCAAGAAAGTTGCCTTCGTCAATGAGGTCATCGCGGCACTCGGGCTGGAACGTGTCCATGCCGTGCACGGCCGTGCTGAAGAACTGGGGCACGACAGCGCCTTTCGGGCGCGGTTTGACATCGCGACGGCGCGTGCCGTCGCCTCCCTACCAGTTCTTCTCGAGTATGTCGTTCCGTTTCTTACCGTCGGCGGAACCGCGCTTCTCCCCAAAGGGTTAGAGATCGCAGAGGAGTTGCGTCGCAGCCGGAGCGCCGCGGCGATGCTCGGGGCCGAGATCGTCTCGACGTTGGCACTACCGGTCCCTACGACGAGGTTGGTTGTGGTTCGGAAGATTGCGCCGACGGCTGCTATGTATCCGCGCCGGGTGGGGATCCCCAGCCGCGATCCCCTCGGCGAAAGGTCCTGACCGACGATGGCTGCACGGATCTTCTATCGCAAAGAGAAGCTCCGAGGCGCTTGCTGGGAATATCAGGTCGAAGGAGGCTGGATCGCGGTGCCGACAGACGATGGTCCGCGGCGCCTGCTCCACCACCGGTTCGCGTTTTACCGTGCCCGTGAAGTCGAGGTGCGCACGCCGACTGGCACCGAGCGCCTCTCCCGCACCGGAGCCGAGCAGTGGTTCTTCCCCGACCGCTGGTTCTCGTTGCTGCGATTCACCACAAGCGACGACCGCACCGTCGGCTACTACGTGAACTTCTCTCGGCCTCTGATCCAGCTCCGCGAGAACTACTATCGGGATCTCGACCTGGAGCTCGACCTGTGGATCGAACCGGACGGAACGGCGACCGAGCTCGATCGAGACGAGTTCGAGGCCGAGCTCGAAGCCGAGCGCCTCACGCAGGAGTGGGCAACGGCGGTCGACGAAGCCTGCGCGAACGTTGCCCGCGCGGTCGAGATGAGCCTGGCGCAGGTCGGTCCCGACATCGAGCAGGACCGTGACCCCGCCACAGGCATTCCGCGCTTCATTCTGCGCGCTTGACCACGAAATGCATGCGGACACGGCGATCATCTTCGAGCGTATTCCCGACTTGCGAAGTGTGGGCTCGCGTTGACAAGCAAGGGACTCAATCCAGTTGGGTATCATGAAGGTAGGGCCGGCGTGGTCCGTACGTGTCAACGCGCGCCAAAGCGGGAGGCGTTGAGATGCTGAACGCCCGATTGGTAGCGCTCGTCACGATCCTCGTCTGGACCACCACCCTCCTCTCGCCAACCATCGTCGCCCAGGACGCTGAAGCGCTACCTTCCGGCATCCGGAGCGTCGAAGTGGACGGCCAGCCGATCGATGCCGTCACCGTCCCAGTCACGAACAACGCGACGCCGGAGATCTCAGGTCGCGTCGACCTCGGCGTGCCGGTCATCGAACTAGTCGTCGGTGATGACGGCGCCATCCGGGTTTCGACGGAGCTCGACGACCGTGGGCGTTTCCATGTTGCTGTGCCGCAAGCGCTCGCCGATGGCCAGTACTCCCTCACGATCAATGATCTTCCCGTTGGCTCGTTCGCCATCGACAGCGCCGGTCAGGCCACCGCCGAGGCTAGTCAGGCCACCGAAGAGACCGCTCAGCATCGCGATCAAGAACCATTTCTCGACATCGCTCGTGTCGTGCCGTATCCGGTGGACTTTGGTGACAGCATCCCCGGTATCGGGTTCCTCGATGGGCGTTATTTCACACTCGAGGAGGAAGCCGCCCGCACAGCCGCGGCTGCGGGTGAGACATCAGCACAACAAGTGCGAGAGAGTCAGCGGAGTCTCGGCGAAGCCGGTTGGGTACAACGCTACGAGAACCGACTTGCGGTGCCAAATAGGGAGAATCCCGAGACATTTGACCTCCAGGTATCGTCATTTGTGGTCGAGTATGCGTCTCGTGATCATGCCAGCGCAGCCTTTGCCACGTTAGTCGGGACTGATCCAGGAGTTGAATTTCCTCTTATCGGCGACGAGTCTGCGCTCACGCTGACGAGCGGCGTGACACCGGACACGGGATCGGAATACCAAGCCGCGCGCCTTGTCTTCCGGGTCGGTCCCATGCTCGGCATGATCGTTTATGCCGATCTTTTGAATCAGGAGCCAGATTTGGCGCTGCTTCAAAGCGTTGCCCAAAGCGTCGTCGGCCGGGCGGCCGTCGTCGCCGATAGGGAGACCGTCCCGTTGGGCACCATGGCATTGCGGCTCGACTCGTCGGACGCCACGGATCGTTTAGTGCGGCGTGACATCTACGACATTCGAGCCGGCGCGCTAACCGCGCTCTTTGCCGAAGATGAAGCGAATCGGGACGGCCGGATCGAGACATTCACCGGGACGACCGACGCGTTCTCCTCGACGACCAGAGGCACGTTCGCAGTTGGAGGGGGAAACAGGAGTGACCGAGAGCCAGAACCTGGCACGCCAGCCGCACCTGCGCCCACATCGGTCATCTCTATCGAAGGCGAGTCTGCAGAATCATCGGTCATTATCGCGACCCCCCAGGCGGTTGAGATCGAAGGTGGCCGCCAAGCAGACGATCCCGAGGCTGCGCAAGTCTCCGCAACAAGTGCGCTCTATGCATTTCCCGGTGATGCCGAGGCTGATACTTGGTTCACCTCCAATCGAGAGCGTTTGGTGGCCGCCGGCGCCTCAGGCGAAGAAACCTTCACCGAAGCGCCAGATGCTCCCGCATTTGGCGACGATTCCGTCACGTTCGAGACACGCCGGGCAACCGGTGCCGATGAGCAGACACCGAACGGATTCCGCACGCTTGCCCGCGTGGGCGCCATTGTCACGATCCTTGATGTCGCCAGTAGCGCTGAACTGCCTTTGAATGACGTCGCAAAGCTGATGGAGCTCCAGGTCGAGTGCATCGAGGCCGGTGGATGCAGTGGAGTCGCGTCTCTGTCAGGACGACTCAACGAGTTCGAGATCGTAGTGCCCCGGTCGCCGGTGGTCGCAGAGCCTACGAAGGTCCCGAGGCGGGAGAGGGCACCAGCGCCGGTCGAAGAGCCTGCACCGCCGCCAATCGTGGAACCTGAAGCGGCGCCGATCGAGGAACCTATTCCGCCACCGGTTGAAGAGCCAACGCTCGTGCCGGTCGAGGAGCCCACGCCGGTACCAGTTGAAGAGCCACCAGCCGAGGAACCCGTCGAGGAAGCGACCCCGCCAGTGACCGGGGAGCCGACAGCGGCCCCCAGCGAAGAACTGAGCCCAACGCCGGCCGGAGAGCCAACGTCGACTCCTGGAGTCGAGCCCACCCCAGCTCCAGTCACGGAACCGACACCATCGACAGTCGTGGAGCCGACTCCGGCCCCGGAAGAGGAGCCCACCCCTGTACCCGACGTGGAGGAAACGCCTGCACCGGTCGCGGAACCTGCGCCGACTGAGACGACTGAATCTCCGGAGGATCGCGACGAGGCCCGCAGGCGCGCTCGAGACCGGATCCGTGACCGAAGAGACTAGTAGCGAACTCCCGTTGTCGCTAGGCGGCCCTAGATGTCCTCCGGTCTAAGCCCCGGTGTCCGCCGCACGATGCCGATCGAGCGGTCGTATTTGAGGCGCCGCTCCGGGTCGCTCAGGCACTCACGGGCCTCGATGATCTCTCGCATGCGGACCGACGCGTCAGGATCGGACGAGGTATCCGGGTGGTACTTCATGGCTAGCCGGCGAAAGGCCGCTTCGATGACCTCGGGGTCCGCGGCGGGATCGACCTGGAGCGTCTGGTAGTACGTCCGCCCGCCGCCGTCGCCGATCGTGGCAATGGCCACGTTTCGCAGACGAGCCAGGAGCTCCGGCTCGGTCAACACTTGGTCGAGAAACGATTGCCGCATCTCCGGAGGGACCGCAAACCGTTGCGTGCACGATCGGCACTCAAGCACCATCTGTTCGCGTACCGAAAACGTCGGGATCGAGTAGAGCGTGACCTTCCGCTTCGAGTCGAATACCGCAAACGGACCCGTCGACTTGCATTTCTGGCAGGTCAGCAAGAGGAAGCCCTTCGGCTCAAGGAAATCCTTGGCGCTCAGGCCATAGAGAAGCGGCAAAACCATGGTTAGAGTCAGAAGGCTCCTGGGTCGGTCGCAGAATGATGGTTCCAGTCCCAGATGATACCCTGCATCCGCCGCATCTGAGGGGCGCAGCAGATCAACTGCCGTGCGGCATCGCTCCCATCGATAACGTTCGCGTTAGTTGCGGCTTTCCCGGCTTTGCACTCCGGTCAGATTGCTTCGCGGCGGTCCTGCTGCTTCGCCCGCATCTTTCGCCAAGAGATTGCCGCTCGGCGTCGCCGCCTTCATCCGGGAGGAGTGAGGTGGATCGATCCTCCAGTTGGGATCCGCTCATGCCTCTCCGTGCACGAGATCAACGATGCGAGCCAGGATCGCCGGGTCACTCTCGGGAAGGATGCCATGCCCGAGATTGAATATGTGCCCCGCGCGTCCGCCCGCCCGTTCCAGCACGTCACGGACGCCTGCCTCGACCGCCGGCCACGGCGCAAGCACCAGCGCGGGATCGAGATTTCCCTGAATGGCGACGCGCGGCCCGAGACGCTCCCAGGCAACATCGAGCGGCAACCGCCAGTCGACACTGACGACCGCGCATCCGCTAGTTCTGATCTCACCCAGCAGCGAGGTGGTCCCCGTGCTGAAGTGGATCGTCGACGTTAGCGGCGCGACCTCAGCAAAAATGCGTCGCGTGTACGGCAGCACCATCGCTGCGTAGCTGTTCGGATCGAGCAACCCCAGCCAGGAATCGAACAGCTGGACCGCGTCGGCACCGGCCGCAATCTGCGCTTTCAGGTAATCGACGGTGACCTGAGTCAACCGCTCCATCAGCCGGTGCCAGACGGCAGGTTGGCCATACATCAGCGCCTTGGCCTGCGGAAACTCCCGCGCCGGTCTGCCCTCGATCAGGTAGCAGGCTAGCGTGAACGGTGCGCCGGCAAAACCGAGCAACGCCGCCCGGTCGCCGAGCGCGGCCTTCGTCAGCCGTAGCGCCTCCATGACATACGGCGTCGCCTCTCGCGCCGGAACGAAGTCGAGGCGATCGACATCGGCGGCGGAACGGATGGGAGCGGCGATGACCGGGCCGACGCCGGGTCGAATCTCGAACGGCACGCCGATGCAGGCCAACGGCAGCATGATGTCGGCGAAAAGGACCGCCGCATCGACACCGAGGCGGTCAACTGGCATCAGGGTGGCACGGGCGGCAAGCTCCGGCGTGGTGGCGACGGCCATGAAGTCGTGACGCTCTCGCAGCGCGCGGTACTCGGGCAAGGAGCGGCCCGCCTGTCGCATGAACCAAACTGGCGTCACGTCGGCTGGTTGCATCTGTGCCGCGGCGAGAAAGCGCTGGCGGCCCGTCATCGGGACGGTTCCCGGCGAGGCGCTGGCCGCGGTGGAGACAGTCACGTCCTAGGCCAGCGCGGCTGCGCGACTCAGCGACAGCGCCTCAAGCATTCCCCTCGCCGTCGTGGCGACACAGGTAAAGACCGGCACATCGGACTGGGTGTAGGCGCTCGACACGGACCCACGCAGCTCTTGCACCAGATCGAGGAAGTCGCCCAGGTGGTCACTCTCGAACGCAAGCACGAACTCCGGATCGTCGAGGCCGAACGCGTAGGTCGTATTGATCTTGACGGAGGAGTACGTCGCGCCGATCGCGATGTGCTGATTCATGATCTGCTGGCGTTCCTCCGCCGGCAGCCCGTACCACTCTCGCATCTTCGTCAGCGGGTAGACGAACAGGTATTTGTGCCCGCCCGGGGCGAGTGCCAGCCGTGTGGCGCGGTCCTCCCCAGGTCCGGCGTACTTTTCGACGTACGCCGAGCTCTTCGTCATCGAGAGATAGGAATAGGGCGTCGAGAGATAGCCCCCGAGCGCGGTGCCCAGAAGTTCACCGGCCATCTGCTGGATGTCCTCAACCTCGTAGCTGACCTGCCAAATCATGAAATCCGTGTCGCCGCGCGTTCCCATCGTGGAGTAGCAGCGAACGAGATTTCGCCCCTCCCAGGAATCGACGACCGCGGCCAGCTCGGCGATCTGGCGCTGTCGCTCGTCTGCGTCAAGCCGGCGCCACTCCGGCGCGACCTGGAAAAAGGTGAACTTCACCAGTTGTCGTTGGCCAGGTCGCGGCTGGAAACCCAGCAGGTCGTCTCGGTTCACACCTTCTCCTTCGAGGCGGCAGATCCACTGTCCAACATCACGTTTCCCACTCGCTCAGCACGTCAACCGGACGCCGGACCGCGTCATCGCTCTCCCGCAGCCACCGAGCGGCGTCCTTGGCGTGATAGGTGATGATGCGGCCCGCGCCCGCCCGCTTGATCGACGTCAGCGTTTCCAGCGCAACCTTGCGTTCATCGATCCAACCGAGTTGCGCCGCGGCCTTGATCATCGCGTATTCACCGGAAACGTTGTAGGCCACGATTGGCGCGTCGAACGCGTCACGCGCCATCCGGATGACGTCGAGATACGCCATTGCCGGCTTGACGATCACGATATCCGCGCCCTCGTCGAGGTCGATGGCGATTTCGGTGAGCGCCTCGCGGGCATTGGCCGGGTCCATCTGATGGGAGCGACGATCACCGAAGGCCGGCATACTCGCCGCCGCCTCACGGAAGGGCCCGTAGAACGCCGATGCGTACTTGGCCGCGTATGACATGATCGGCAAGTTCACGTGCCCGGCTGCGTCCAGCGCGGCCCGTACGGCGACGACGCGGCCGTCCATCATGTCCGACGGCGCGACGACATCAGCGCCTGCTTCCGCCTGAGAGACCGCGATTCTGGCCAGCAACTCGACTGTGCGGTCGTTATCGACCTCGCACCCGTCGAGGATGCCGCAGTGGCCGTGATCGGTGTATTCGCAGGCACAGACGTCGCCAATCACCAACATTTCCGGCATCTCGCGCTTGACCGTCCGCATGGCGCGCTGCACGACACCGTCGGGATCAAACGCTCCGCTCGCGTAGCGGTCCTTCTCTTCCGGGATCCCGAAGAGGAGCACCGCCTTAATTCCGGCCTCGGCCAGCTCGGCAATCTCCCGCGGCAAGACGTCGACTGACAGCTGGAACTGCCCTGGCATGGAGCCGATCTCGCGATGGATGCCGGTGCCGTGCGTGATAAAGAGCGGCTGGATGAAATCATCCGGTCCGATGGCTGTCTCTCGCACGAGGCTGCGCACCGCGGAGCTGCTGCGTAGCCTGCGCGTCCGGCGAAACTCCGGGAGCAATGCGCCCTCGCGATCATTTCGCTCCAGCCACATCACCTTGCACTCCTTCCTGCGTGCAACATCTCCACTGCCTCATCGCGCGGCGTCTCGACGCAAGCATTCAGCCAGTACTCCGCAATCGCTTTGGACATCGCGGCCGTGTCCGGACTCTCACTCACCGCCGCCACTAACAGGCCCGCCTCTCGCGCCGCCTGCGCGGTGACCGGACCCGCGCAGACGACTGGAATCGA
>DASUQU010000129.1:0-3902 GCA_036280495.1 Thermomicrobiales bacterium
GCCGATCTGCACCGTACGTTCGACGACTTCGTGCAGGCGCGCGGCTGCCCGGCGCTGCCGGACGACGGGTTCATGATCGACTCTCCCTATCTCACGCTCTACGTTTACCCCGAGGAAGCCGACTACGCGCGGGAGACGAGCATGGCGCCGACCGTTCATCGCCTCGACTCGTCCGTGCGCACGACGGACCCGCCATTCACCATGCCGGCCCAGCTCGGGGGCGATGGCAAGCTCATCTACGTCAGTCTCGGCAGTCTCGGTGCGGCCGAGCCGGAGCTGATGGGGCGCCTGGTTGATCTCCTCGGGGGCACCCCGCACCGCGTGATCATGAGCCTGGGTCCCCAGGCTGGGCAGCTCGCGCTCCCGGACAATATCTACGGCGAGGAATTCCTGCCCCAGCCGTCGATCCTGCCGATGGTCGACGCGGTGATCACCCACGGTGGCAACAACACGACGACGGAAAGCTTCTATTTCGGCAAGCCGATGCTGGTGCTCCCGCTCTTCTGGGACCAGCACGACAACGCCCAGCGCGTCGACGAGCTCGACCTCGGACACCGCCTGGCTCCGTATGGATTCTCCGACGCGGAGTTCCTGGCGGCCCTGGACGACGTCTTGACCGACGAGCCGCGGCGATCGCGCATGGCCGGCATGGCCCAACGCCTGCAAGCCAACCCGGGGCCAGCGAGGGCCGCCGATCTCATCGAGCGACTGGCCATCGAGCAGGAACCCATTCACCGCAACACCTAGAGTTACAAGTGTCATTCTGAGGCCGCAGCCGAAGAATCTCGTCTTCGCGAACACACGCTGTTGAGCCGAGATCCTTCGTTCCTCGGGATGACACGATCGTCGGTGCTAGCCGCAATCGGCTCTGGTTCCCCAGGATTCGCCCGGCGGCTACGTTCGCCGTCGCAGCCGCTCCGCGATGAACACGATGGTGAGCGTCCCGACCATCACCATCGCCGCCAGCGAGATGAGCATCGGCAGGCGGCTGGCAAAACGGAGCTGACCGTAGATGAAGACCGGCAGCGTCGGGTCGGCGCCAGCCAGAAAGAGCGCTAGCGCAAATTCGTCGAACGACGCGGTGAAGGCGACGAGCCAGGCAGCCACAATCGCCGGGGCGATGATCGGCAGGATGATCCGGCGCAACGTCGTCAAGTAGTCCGCCCCGAGGTCGGCCGCCGCCTCCTCGAGAAACGGGCTCACGCCTCCCAGCCGCGCCACGATGATGAGTAACGCGTACGGCAGACCGATCACGGTGTGGGCGATGCCGACTGTCCAGAGGGAGCGATTGACGTCGAGCGCGGCGAACAGAAGGAGCAGCGCGACGGCGAGGACGATGTAGGGGACGATCAGCGGCAGGACTGAGAGAGCGAGCAGCAGCTGTTTCCCGCGAAAGCTATAGCGCGCGACCAGAATGGCAACCATCGTCGCCAGCAACGTGGCGACGAAGCTGCTACCGGCCGCTACCACCACGCTGTTACGCGCCGCGGTCAACGCGGTGGGCGTGCCGAGGGCGTTGCTGTACCACTGTAGGGTAAATCCCTGGAGCGGAAAGGCGAGCACCTGGTTGGCATTGAGCGAGAAGAGCACCAGAATGGCGATCGGCAGGTAGAGCAGGGCGATGAGGACCGCGTAGTAGCCCCGGAGAATGGGTGCTGACGTGCGGACCCGGCTCGGTGTCGAGCCGAGCGAGGTCCGAGCGCTCATGCCGCGAACTGCCGGGGATTGATCAATCGCAGGGCGATGGCGACGAACGCGAGCGTGCCGAGGAGCATCACCAACGACATCGCCGCGCCCAGCGGCCAGTTCGCGGCCTTGGTGAAGAAGTCCTGGACTAGGTTGCCGTACATCGATCCAGCGCTGCCCCCGACGAGCAGCGGCGTGACGTACTCCCCGACTGTCGGGATGAAGCACATGAAGAATCCGGCGATCACCCCGGGGAGGCTCAGCGGCAGGACCACCCGCCAGAAGCGCTGCACCGGAGTCGACCCAAGGTCGGCCGCGGCTTCGAAGAGGCTCGGATCGATTCGATGTAGACCCGCCAGGATCGGCAACGCTACGAACGGGATCCAGACATAGACGAGCGTGATGATCACCGCGAATCGGTTATAGAGCAGGAACTCGACTGGCTCTCTCGCCAGACCAGTAGAGAGCAGGAAGCTGTTGATCACCCCGTTGGAGCCGAGCATCACCTTCCAGGCCATCACCCGCAACAGAAAACTCGTCCAGAAGGGGATGAGCAGCAGCGCCAGAAACAAGCCGGCGTGACGTCCGGCGCGGAAGGCGAGGAAATAGGCGATCGGGAAGGCGAGGAGCGTGGCGGCCGCGGCGACGGTGAGCGCCATCCCAACTGAGGTGCCAAAGAGCCGCAGATAGGTGGGCTTTTCGAGCAGTGTCCGGTACTGGTCGATCGTCGGCGCAAAGGACGCGAGAACACCTCCCCGCAAATCCGGACGGAGGCTGATCACGGCGATCAGCAACAGCGGCGCAAGGAAGAAGAGCGCCAGCCACACGGCTGGCGGCACGACGAGCCCCCAGAAGGTCGTGTTGCGGTCCAGTCGGAGCCGCAGTGGCCGACTACCGGCCCCGGTGCGAAAGGCGCCGGGGCCGGTTCGCCGCGCGACCGGCGTCGGGGTGGTCACGAGCGGCTGTGCGCGGGCGCTACGAGGCTTTGACGTCGACCCACATCTCAGCCCAGGCATCGCGCTGCTCGGCACTGATGTTCGGTGAGAAGTGCGTGCGGTCGAGGACCGTCGGATCGTTGAGCGCCAGCACCTCGATCAGCTCGGGGTCGGTAATGGCGTCCATGACATCCTGGTTGGCCGTGCCGTAGTAGAACAACTCGACCACGTTGCGCGCCGTCTCGTCGGCGAGCTTGCCGTCGAGGAAGGCGTAGGCATTGTCGAGGTTCTCGGTCCCCTTGCGGATACCGTAGTACCCGACCCAGGAGTTGCGACCTTCTTCCGGATTCGCGTAGGCGACTGGCACGTCCTGCGCTCGCAGGAGCGCGTAGGCGCCTTGCCAAGCATAGGCGACCCAGACATCGCCGGAGGCCATAGCCTCGACAAGCTCCGGCTCGCCTGACCAGTAGAACAGATTGTGCTCGCGCTGAGCGATCCAGTCTTGCTTGATCTGCTCGAGCTGCTCGTCGGTCAAGTTCAGCTCGTCCCAGCCGTGGACGTAGGAAGCAACGTCGACGGCCGCGACGCCGTCATCCCACATCGAGATGTGCCCGGAATACTCCGGGTTGAACAACGCATCCCATGATTCACCGGCATCAGGAGCCAGGTCGGTGCGGTAGAGCACCGAGCTGTAGCCCCAGTCGTACGGGATGAAGTACTGCTTACCGTCGAACTGCCCCAGCTCCTTGAACCGGTCCGGCACCTTGTCCCAGTTTGTCAGGCGAGACGTGTCGAGCTCCTCGACAAGTCCCTCTTCGACGTAAAACTGCAGCCAGCCGGTGTAGGGGTGGAACACGTCGGCCTGGCTGCCGGCCATCATCTTCGCCAGGATATCGGCGTCGGAGGCGCCGATCTCGAAGGTCACGTTGACGTCGGGGTTGGCGTTCTTGAAATCGATCTAGAAGTCCTCGGCATCGAACCCGGCCCAGTCGAGGACCGTGAGACTGCCACTCTCCTGGGCAGCGGTCGAGACACTCGCACCGCTAGCGAGAAGGGCCAACACCGCGACAATGGCAAAGACCGTCCGCACGTACTGTTTCATCGGCGCAATCTCCCGCCTACACGGTAATGACGCACCGGCGACCATCCAGGCGGGTCGACGATGCCGCGATCCGCTACCGATCCCGGAGTGGTGTCCAGCCGACTTCGCACCGCACGATCGCCGGGTGAGCCACGAGCTTGCTCGCTAACTCGGACCCGTCGTGCCCCTTGCCAGGAGCG
>DASUQU010000130.1:0-10993 GCA_036280495.1 Thermomicrobiales bacterium
GCAACGAGGCTCACCCCAGCGGCTCGTCGACCATTTCTGCCGGGATGAACTATTATTCCCAGGATACGTGATCGCCGATTGTCACGGCTTTGACAGAGTCGCGAAGCGATCGTATCTTCACGCCACTGCCCCCATAGTCTAGCGGCCCAGGACGTCACCCTTTCAAGGTGAAGATCGCGGGTTCGAATCCCGCTGGGGGTACCGCGAGCAGGTCCGTTCGGGTGAGTCGCGAACATTGACATCACGCGGGAACGATGATAGCTTGGGTCACGAATCGTGGGGATGTGGCCGCGCGTTGTCTCGACGTGGGTGCCACCGAGGGCGATTCATCAGGGTTGGTTTGAAGGGGGAATTTTACAATGGGTCTGATTCGGGACTTTTTCGGCGGCGAGGACACGAGCGATACCGACATCGCGAGCGCGGGTAACGGCGGGGTCGCCACCGCCAGCGCGAACGGTGGAGCGGTTTCGCTCGGTGACGTGAACAGCGGTGGCAATGCCGGCAACGCGATCGGCGTCGGCGACACCTGGGGTGGCCCGGTCGCCGTGGACGGCGGCTCGATCGCCAATCTGACGGACATTGGCATCACTGCCAACGGCGGAACTGCCATTGCCGACGCGAGTGGTGGCGACTACAACCTGGCGTTCGTCAGCTAGTCACCCGCGTTCAAAACATTGCGTCCTTTTGGGGAGGGCATGCCTGGGGAGGGCAAGCGCGGATGAAGTACGGGAAGGGCGTTTTTGCGGGGGCGGCCACGGCAGTTCTGGGGATTAGGACCGCTGCCGCGCAGTTCGTTGACACCGCCTCGGCCGGCAACGGTGGGGTGGCGACTGCCTCGGCCAATGGGGGGGCGGTCTCGGCCGGGGACATCAACAGCGGTGGTAATGTCTGCAACGCCATCGGTGTGGGCAACACCTACGGTTTTGAAGATCCCGCGGTCTACGGGGGTGACTGCCTCAACACCACCGCCCTCGGCATCACCGTCGATGGGGGCACTGCGATTGCGGACGCCTCCGGCGGCAACTACAACCTGGCATTCGTAAGTTAGGTCACATTTTCTAGTCCATTGAGGGGCGGCGCCGACTGGCGCCGCCCCTCAATGTTTTTCTCTTCCCGTTGTCGTTTCCTGCCTCGTGTTGCGCAGTTTTCGCCCTCCTTGTGAGATCATCTCCTGGTGACGATCCGGCGACGTGTATGTCGATCCGGCGCTGTAACGTGACGACCCCCTCAGCGAACTTTTGTTTGCCAGCACAGCGAGTATCATGCCGTACGGACAGTGCGCGAGCCATTGCGGCGCGGGCCTACCGGTCCTCGATAACCCGTGAGGCCGTGACTGCTCGTGAACTCATGGCGTGCGCGGGTGCCGACGCCGCTGGAACGGGTGAGCATGGATCGGGCACCGCAAAGGCGGAGCTAGATGTAGGGGCGACTGGGTCGTTTCTGGTGATGAACCTCATGGCAAAGAAGAACTGAGGAGGGATGAGTGACAAGTCACCGAAGCGGACAAGCCAGCGCTTCAGAGCGAAGAACGTGGAAGTCGCTGCCGCGGTGCCGTTCCATTCTGGCGGTGGGCGGGCTTGCCGTCGGATTGGGCACAGCGCAACTTGCGACGGCGTTTTTGCAAGTGCCCGACGAGCCGTCACCAGCCAGCGGCACCGCTCAAGTTGTCGCGCAGGGCGTTGTCGACATTCCGGACGGTGACATCCGCTGGGAGATCACCGAGCGCGCGGCGCCGCCGCCAGCAAATGCGACCGAATCCAGAAGCGATCTCGGGTTCTTGATCGTCGACAGCGGGGTCCTGCTAGCCGAGGATCTCGGGAGCAGTGAGCAGCAGCGCTTGCCTCAAGGCGAAGCAACGCTCACGCTGGCAGGCGTCGAGCAGTTGCTGGCGGCACTCGGGTCGGATCCAGCCGTCTATCGCAGCCTCTCTCTTGTCGAGGCGGACGCCGCGGCCCCCGAGGCTGATGGTGCGCAATTCACCAGCGAGCCATTTCCGGGTCCCGGTGCGCGCCATGATCTCGATCTTGTCCGGGATGCACTTGGTCCCGGAGGGACGATGACCATACCCGCCGGAGCGCTCCCGACGCTCGTCCTCGTTCTCGACGGCGTCGCGGAAATTGCCAGCGAAACCGGCGACGTGTTCTCCCTCGGCGGAGGCGAGGCTGTCTCGTTGAGTGGCCCGCTCGTGGTCACGGCGACGGAAAATGGTGCCACGCTCATCGCCGCCTACATCGGGCCGGCGGTGCCGCGGCTCACATCGGGCGCGACGCCTGTTCCCGGCCTTCGCGAAATCGAGTCACCAGGTACGCCGACGCCGGATGAAGCCGAGGTGCGCCCTGCCGCGACCGCAATAGCGACGCAAGAGGCCGCCGATCGCGCCGATGATGATGATGATGGATTGACTAACGCTGCGGAGGACGATGCCGGAACAGACCCGAACCTGGCCGACACCGACGAAGACGGGCTCACGGACGGTGAGGAGGTTGCAGAGATCGGCACTTCACCGTTGAGCGCGGATACCGACAGCGACGGCGTCCTTGATGGAGACGAAGTCGCGCAAGGCAGCAACCCTCTCGACGGCCTTGCGGGCGCTCCTGCCGAGGAGGATCCAACGACCGCCGAGACTCCGGCCACAGAGCCGACCCCGGCCGGCGCCGTCGCCGCCCCGGGAGATAGCGACGGCGATGGGTTGGAGGACGTTATCGAGGTCGAATTGGGAACAGACCCGGGCGACCTCGACACTGACGATGACGGGTCGACGGATGGCGACGAATACTACGTCCACCAGACCGGCACCAGAAACCCCGATACAGATGGGGACGGCGTTGTGGATGGTGACGAGGTCGCCAACGGAACCGACCCGAACGATCCTGCGAGCTTCTGAGGGAGAACGGCGCTTCTCTTAGAGCACGAGCCAGGAGGCGATCAATCCTGCCGCCAGCGCCAGCAGAACGGCGCTGGCGGCGGGCATTCCCCAAACTGCCCACACCAATGCGGTCATGACGACGAGGACCGCGAGGCCGACGAGGTATTTGAAGGCGAACGAAACCGGTTCGCCATCCGTGCTATGCCCACCGATCGTCTCACGAGGGGGAGCCAACTCTGATCCGGAGAGGATCTGGCGTGTAGCACGCCCGGGGGGTCGCCGCGTCATGATTTCGCCCTGGTCGCTATACCGGAATTGCCGGTGTATCGGGATTGGCCGGGCACAGGATCCTGGCTCAACGTCGCGCGCCAAATGCGGAGCACTATTGCCTTGACGATCCCGGTCCAGAGCAGCAAGACACCGGCGACAAATGCGATCGGACCGAGCCCAATCGCCACACTACCGGCGACAAGGCCAAAACCGGCGACCATGAATGCTGCCGCGATGATCCAGAAGAACCGCACGTGTTTGATCGTAACTTCGCTTTCTAGCCCACCCCGGGTGCTTTCAAGATCCTAGCTGCACGGCGGCTGAGTGCGCAATCAGCCGCCCAGACCGCGCCAGGAGTTGGCAAGCGCTTCCCGATCCATGCCACGATAAGGCCCACGGCGGTGGCATGAATGGATCACGTACCGATGCGACCGGTTCTGGAGGAAAGACCATGCTCAATAATCGATTCGCCCGCGAGGCGCTCAAGCAGGCCGCGACCCAGGTCAATCAAGGGGTTCGCGACGGCGCGCGGCAGTTCATCGAGCGCGAGGTCACCCCGCTCAGAGAGCGGGTGGACGAACTCGAGGGACGAGTGGCCCGCCTCGAGCGACAGGTCGCCGAGCTCGTGCGCGAACGAGATCGAACTGGGCGCTGAGTCCCGCAGACAGCTGTTCGAGTATTGACGGTGTGACGGCCAGGACACGCCTATCCGATATGCTTGGATGGTCAGCCGGGGACAAACATCGGCACGTCCGCGTCATCTGACGTGACAAGTGCCTGGTGCGGCTTTCCGAGCGCATTGGCCACGGCGTCGCCAAGCGCATCGAGGGCGGGCTTCATGAACCCCATGGTGGCGTACGCGACATTCAGGTCTGACTCGATCAGGAAAACTGACGGCGTCGCCGCAATGTCGAAGGCGCGAGAGATGGGATAGTCGTCACCTTCCAACAGGAGCGGAAAGGTAATCCCATAGCGCCGCGCGAACGACCGGGTGATGTTTGCGGAGTCCTGCGAAATGCCGAGGACGGTCAACCCATCTCCGCTGTGACGCTGGTGCAACCGCTCGAGAAATGGAAACATCTGCTTGCTGGAGGCGCATGAGCTCTTATAGATGCCGAGCAACAACGGGCCGTCGCCAGCAGCGCGACTCAGTTCGTGGGCCTGTCCCTCCGCGTCATTGAATTCGCCGTCAGGGAACGGCGCTTTCTGGCCCTGTTCGGTCGTCATTCGGTTCTCCTGCGGGCACCGCATTGATGTGCCCGTTGTGAATCTACTCCGTGTGCCGCAACCCATGACCGTCCGAGCAGATCAGACGACCATTGCGGCCGGAACGACGTTGTTCAACGCCTGGACGAAATCAGCTTCCAGGTCAACGAAATCTTCGAGCCCGGCCGAAACTCGTATCAAGTTACCGCAGTGCCAAGGCCAGACCAGCGTACTCGAATCGCCCAGGCTCACAGCGATCGTGCACAGCTCGAGGGCGTCGAGAAATGGACTGAAGGCATCACGTCCCGCCGCCAGCGCAAATGCAATCATCCCCCCGCATCGAAGATCGCCGGGGCCGAGCAGAGACGCTGCCAGTGCGTGCCCCGGGTGCGAGCTCAGACCAGGATAGTAGACATCCGCAACCGCGGGGTGCGCCGCCAACAGGTTCGCCAATCGTGACGCATTCTCGCTGTGGCGGTCCATGCGCAGTGGGAGTGTATGAATGCCGGCGAGCAACATCCACGCCGCGAACGGCGACAGTGCAGCACCGAGGCGGAGCGCCCGAGCCCGGATCGGATCGATGAGGTGCTTTGGCCCTGAAACCACGCCCCCTTGCACCTGGCCATTACCGGAAAGGTATTTCGTGGCGCTGTGCACAACGATGTCCGCCCCGAGCGCCGCGGGTCGAAGGAGCGCGGGCGAGAGAAATGTGTTGTCGACAATCAGGGCCAGACCACTCTCCCGAGCGATCCGGGCGAGCAGTCTAATGTCGGCAACCTGAAGACGCGGGTTCGAGAATGGCTCGACGTAAACAGCGCGAGTCTGCGGCGTAATCGCACCTCGGATCGCATCCTCGTTGGAGAAATCGACGAAGGTCGCCGAGCCACCTAATGCCACCAGGTCGTGGCGAAGAAAGTCGCTGGTCAAGTCATAGAGCTGGTCGGACGCAACAAGATGGCCGCCGTCCGCGAGCAGCGTCAGAAGCACTGTGCTGATGGCGGCCATTCCGGAGCTCATCGCAACTGATGCTTCCGTGCCCTCCAGATCGGCGATCTTGAGCTCCAGGCAGCGCACTGTTGGATTGCCCCGTGGCGAGTACGTAAAGTGGGGTCGGTCCCCGCTGCGCATGGCCTCGACCTGGTTGTTGGTTTCGAATGCAAATGTGACGTTCTGGTACAGCGGTACGCCATGCGCGCCAGTCGTCGGGTCAGGCGCCTCTCCGGCATGAATGCACCGCGTGCTGAAACCACTTAGACGAGCCATTGAGGACGTTCCGATCCTTACGTCGTATGCCTTGAATTTGAGCCGAGTGCTTCGGTCTTCTTGGCGCCGCACCGGCCGCGGAATGGTACCTGACCGACTCACTCAATCTGCCTCGCCGGAGGAGTCCCTCAATGGAAGCGAGTCGATCATCGTGTCAACTGTCAGGGCTGGCCGACGACGGTTTCCTTCGCCAAACCATACAATCTCGCGAGCACCGGCGCGCCCATGCGACAAAAGAAAGGTCGACAAACGTGAGCACACATCACAATCGATCATGGGAAGACATGGTTGACACCTTACGTACTGCGGCGGCTGAAGTTCGCTCCGCCTTGGGTCGAGCGGCATCTACGAGCCCGGACGACGCTGCCGAGGTAGCCCGCCTCAAGGGTGACGTGTCCCGGCTCGAGCATGCTGCCTCCGATCTGATCTCGACCATTTCCTCCGGGTTGCGAGAGCGGCAATCGGAGATCGGGTCCACCTTCGACCGCGAGCGAGCGCAACGGAGCGCGGAGCAGGTGAAGACTTCTCTGGAAGACCTGGCAGGCCTCGCGGTCGGCATGATTGCAGAAATCGGTTCGGCCGCGAATAGCACACTCAAACAGGCTGAGCCAGAACTAAAGAACGTTGCCCGCGCACTGGAAAATGTTGCGGAATCGGCCGCGTCGTGGATTCGGACCACGATCGACTCAGAGAAGAAGCAACCGGGAGCGCAGGCATCCGAGAACAGACCGCCGCTCGACGATCTCTAGCTGTTATCTAGCTGGGCGAGCGCCTGCGCTCTGAACGGCGCGTGCAGATGGAGGGGAGCGCAATGTGCTGACCGCTCTATCCCGAAACTGGTGGGCTACGGTCCTGCGCGGATTCCTCGCGATCGACGTTCGCATTCTCGCCTGGTCCCGCCCAGATGTGTTCCGGGCCTCGCTGGTACTGGTATTCGGCGTCTATGCGATTGTGGACGGGGCGTTCTCGCTCATCGCCGCGATAAAGGGGGAGACTCGTGATCGCGCGATTCATCACTTCGAGGACATCCTCGGCATTGCAGTGGGCACCCTTGTCTTCCTCTATCCAGATCAAGCCGAGACGGCAATCGTGCTCGTCATCGGTCTCTGGGCCGCCGCCGGCGGAGTATTCGGGGTCGTTTCCGCGGTCCGGCCTCGCCGGGAAATCGAAGACGAGTGGCTGCTTGGGTGGAGTGGCAAATTGTCCATCAACCCCGGGATCATCCTGATTTTGCGCCCGTGGATTGGTCAGGTCACGACGTTTGTGCTTGGCACCTACCGTCTGATCTGCGGCATCGTCCTCGTCGTTCTTGGTCTGCGTCTGCGCCCATGTAATTCCGGGTATGCCGGCGCTGGCTAATTCCATCGCGGCGTCGGGAGAAGGTAGGCGCAAGCGATCCATGTTGATCCAGATCCCTCACGATATATCCGTGAAGTTCAATCGTGGCGACCACCGCCCGCGACTGATTGGCGTCACTGCTGATCTTGCCTGGTTCCGCACCATTGTTGTGGGCGCCATTATCGTCTCAGTCTGGATCACGTGGCCGATGTGGGGTGCCCGCGACTATCCGATCGTGCTTCCCGCAGCGGCACTCCCGCAAGTGAACCTGGGGCCGATACTCATCGCCGCCTGTCTCCTCGCGCTCCTGGCGCCTCGACTTGGGGCGATATTCGTCACGCTCCTCTTTGCCTACGGGATGGCAACCGATCAAACCAGGACGCAGCCCGAGTTCTTTTCGTTGCCGCTTCTGCTCTGGGGCTGCCTGCCGAGCGCTGGTGCACGGCTGATTGGGCGTGTAAGTCTCATTGCCCTCTGGTTCTTTGCCGGCTTTCACAAATTGCTGAGCCCGAACTTCCTCCATGATGCGGGTCCGCGGTTGGTGATGGCGCTGCCTTTCCCACTTGCTCCTGTGCTCGTTCAGTTCGCCGTCGTCGGCATCGCTGCTCTCGAAATGGGAACGGCGGCGCTCTCGATCATGCCGGCAACGCGGCGAATGGCTGCGTGGTCGGCCCTGGTCCTCCATGCCGGGATCCTCTTCGCATTTTCCCCCTTTGCCGAGTCGCGGAATGTCGCTGTATGGCCATGGAACATCGCCCTAGCCTGCAGCGGGTTCGCGCTGATTGCGCCGTGGAAGACCGCGCCGTTGGTCTCTCTCCGTGCCGTGCCCCTCCTTCCCCGGCTGCTCGCGGTCTTCATAGCCGTCGCTCCGGCCGGCTATTACCTTGGCATCGTCGATGCCTACCCGGCGTATCACCTTTACTCCGCTGCCACGGCCAGCGCTACGGTCTACTGCCCGGCTGGCTGCCGCCCTGATCAGGATCTCAACGCTTCGTGGTACGACTTCAACGTTCCACTCCCTCCCGAGCCTCGCCTCTTCGAAGCGACCTTCCGCGCCACTTGCTCTGCGGGCGATGTGTTGCGCATCGTGGATCCGCATCCACCGCCGTGGAGTTCAGCGGGAGCAGAGAGACTCCAGTCCTGTCCGGGCAGTTCGCTGCCAATTGCGCACCCGTGAATCAGGTCCGCAGCGTTGATCCCGGAGCGATCCGGAAAACCGAGGAGAACCCGTGAACGATTCGATCGCCTTTTTATCCGCCAGTGAGCTTCGCGACCTCTACAGCTCGAGAGCTCTCTCACCGGTTGAAGTGACCCGTGCCATCCTGGACCGAATCGAGCGTCTCAACCCCGAGTTGAACGCGTTCACAGTCATTACTGGGGAGCTCGCGCTCAAGCAGGCGGGTACGGCCGAGCGGGCCTACGCCCGCGGAGACGCTCCGCCGTTGGCGGGCATACCGATCTCGATCAAGGACCTGACGCCGACTCGTGGCATCCGGACCGCACGCGGCTCGCTGATCGATCCCGACTGGATACCAGACGAAGATGCCCCCATTGTCGAGCGCTTGTACGCTTCCGGGGCCGTCATGGTGGGAAAGACCAACACCCCGGAGCTGGGCTGGAAGGGCGATTCGGGGAACCGCGTGTTCGGTCCTACATTCAATCCGTGGAACCTGGCCAAGACGGCAGGCGGATCGAGCGGCGGGGCAGCGGCGGCCGTCGCCGCCGGTCTCGGACCGCTCGCGCAGGGGAGTGATGGCGCCGGCTCCATCCGCATCCCGGCTGCGTTTTGCGGCATCTTCGGATTTAAGCAATCGTTTGGCCTGGTGCCACAGTATCCGCCCAGTGCGGTGGGTGACCTCTCGCACCTTGGCCCGATGACCAGGACTGTCCGTGACGCGGCGATGATGCTCAACGCCATCGCTGGAGCCGATGGGCGCGACAGGCTCTCCTGGTCGAGCGGAATTGACTACACGCGGGATCTCGACAGCGGCGTACCCGAACTCCGTGTTGCCTGGTCACCAACCCTTGGCCATGCGCAGGTCGCGAGTGACGTGCTGGAGAAGACGGGGCCAGCGGCGATGACGTTTCGAGAACTCGGGTGCGCGGTGGAACAGGTTGATCCCAACCTTCCCGACCCGGCGAACATCCTCGACATCATGTGGTCGGGCGCTATGGCTGGGTATTTCGCGGGGCAGCTGGATGAGGTGCGCCATCTGCTCGATCCGGGACTGCTCACGGTGGTCGAGAGAGCGCGGTCGCTCTCGGCCACGGAGCTAGCGCACGCATTGCAACAGCGAAACAGCTATTACACGGGAATGCGCCGGTTCATGGAGCGATTCGACCTGCTCTTGACGCCGACATTGCCGGTAACTGCATTTTCGGCTGGCTTGGATGAGCCGGATGGGTGGCAGCGCGCGACTCTTGCCCCGCTCGACTGGACGCCGTTCACATTTCCCTTCAATCTGACCGGCCAGCCGGCGGCGACAGTCCCATGCGGCTTCGACGGGAACGGGCTTCCCGTGGGTTTGCAGATTGTTGGGCGCTGGCGCGAGGACAGCACGGTCCTTCGCGCCGCGGCCGCGTTTGAGTCGGCGATGCCCTGGACCGAGTTCAGACCCCGGCTTGATTCGGCTGGTGAGACTGCGTCGTGACGAAGGCGCCAGCGGAGGCGCCGGCGGCGAGTGCGGCGTCGACGTCGATGAGCCGCGGGCCACGCGGATCGAGGCGGACCGATATTCGAGAATTTGGGTTTTGAATCTCGATCTCCCGCTCGCCGTCCAGCGCGAGGGTACATGGTCCTCCGCGGAGGTCGACAGCGGCGCCGTGATCGAGGAGCCCGGCGTCGGCAATTGGAACAACGCGGAGAAGACCGGGCGCGATCGGGATCGTCACCGATCGTGGAGAAGATGCGGCGTCCCCGACGGAGATCCAGGCACCGGCACAACTGTTGCATGATCTCGGGAAGAGTGCGCCGCCCAGGCTAGCGATACCGATCGCCGAAGCGCTGATGCGCGAGAGCACGACCTCCCGCAGATGCGATGGCTCCCACAGTGCGCGGGCGCCGATCCAGGTCTGAGTCGACGCGACGACGTCGATGAGTGCATTGTCCGTTGCCACGCCATCGATCCGCACCTCGAGCCACGGTGCGCGACGGATGACCCGGGGAAGACCGGTCCTGTTCCGGGCAATGCCCGTCGCGACCAGGCCCGCCGCAAGCCCGGCGAGCGTGCCTTCAACCATCCGGGGAAAGACATTGTTGGTTCCGGTCGACAGCGGCAGAAGCGGGACGTCACCGCAACCCTTTGCAACGACGCGGTTCGTGCCATCGCCGCCCAAAGTAACAATTGCGGCCGCGCCACGATCGCGGAGGCGCTGCGCGGCTTCGGTCGAGTCGCTGGCATGTCCCAAGACAGGCATCGAAAGTGGCGTGAGGATCAAGTGCGATGTCGTGGTGGCCGCCGCTCGCTCGACGATACCGTACGTATCAGGGAGATACGCGACCTCGCGGACTCCGGCGGCATCAAGCCCAAGCAACACGCGCCGAACGATATTGATCTTCTCGTTATTGTCGAAAGTGGAGCCGTGGGCGACGAGGCGTCGGATGTCCTTACCCGACGCCGGGTTGGCGATGATTCCGACCAGGATCCGCTCCGTCACGAACGGGGGATCGATGCCAGCCAGCGATTGACCAACGCGGCAAAGGCCGGCGCCGCTTCGACCTGAGGCACGTGGCCAACACCCTCCATGATCTCGAGCCAGGCGGTCGGCTTAGCGGCAACAGTTGCGACCGCGTGCCTCGACGGGATCACCCGGTCGAGCTCACCCCAGATGACGAGCAGTGAAACTTCGAGCTCGCTGATTCGATCGGCGAGGACCAGGTTCTGACCTCGCCGGGTGAATGCGTTCCCTGCAATCGCCCTGACCGCAGCGTCGGCGCCGGGCGCGTTGCGGGCGGCGTACATTTCGTCGATGCCGCGTTCGAGCACGAACCGCCGGTCCTGAAAAAACAACTCCAGCAATCGTCTCGCTTCGTCGCGCGAGGGCTCTGAT
>DASUQU010000131.1:0-2050 GCA_036280495.1 Thermomicrobiales bacterium
GTACGGACGGCTTGACAGCAGACCCGGCTATTCCGTAGATTCTGGTCAACAACTCAAGAGTGCTGCCTTATCGAGAGGGGTGGAGGGACTCGGCCCTGTGAAGCCCGGCAGCCTGCGGTCAGCGAACCGCAAGGTGCCAAATCCGGCAGAGCGATCTGCGAGATAAGGGAACGGCGTGAAGACGCACCCCTGCCTCGGCGGGGGTTTCTTTGTGAGCCGGCTCTCCCTTTCGTCGAAACGTGGACATCGAAGACCGAGACCGAGCACCGATCCGGTCATGATGGGAGACGACCACAAGATGGTCGAGGAGCCACACGCGATTCAACGCGAGGAGCAGCCCGCTGAGCGAGGCCGGCTGCGAGTCGTCCGCCGGCGTGCGGAGACCACGCCTGGGCTCGATGCCCCTCGCCTCTCGATGGAGATCGGGGAGCTCGATCTGGAGCTCGGCGGTCGCATCGAAGCGGTCACCATCGCCTACCGCACCTGGGGACGCCTGAACGTCGCGGGCGACAACGCGGTCCTCGTCCTCCATGCACTCACCGGCGACAGTCTTGCGGCTGGCCCTGGCGGCTGGTGGGAGCCTCTCATCGGCCCCGGGCGAGCACTCGACACCGAACGCGCCTTCGTCATCTGCGCCAACATTCTCGGTGGCTGCCAGGGCACGACCGGCCCGGCGTCCGATGACCCACTCACCGGGCGTCCCTATGGCATGCGTTTCCCGCTCATTACCATTGGCGACATCGTCAACGCGCAGCGCGCCCTGGTGGAGCGGCTGGGAGTGCGCAAGCTCGTCGCCATCGGTGGCTCCATCGGCGGCTTTCAGGCCCTGGAGTGGGCGACGCGGCACCCGGAACTCGTGTCGGGTGTCGTCCCGGTAGCGGCGACCGGGGCACTCGACGCGCAGGGGGTCGCCATGAATGAGATCGGCCGTCGCGCGATCATGGCCGATCCCGATTGGCGTGGTGGGTCGTACGCGGTAGAAGGGGTTTTCCCGTCACGCGGGTTGGCCATCGCGCGCATGGTCGGTATGGTCACCTACCATTCGAAGGAGAGTATGGACCTTCGCTTCGGCCGCAACCCTGCGACTCGCCCGGTGCTCTACCCTTCGTTCGGTCCCACGTTCGACGTCGAGGGCTACCTCCATTACCACGGCGATGCCCTCACCAAGCGGTTCGACGCCAATAGCTATCTCTACCTGACGCGCACGATGGACCTCTATGACGTCGGTCGCGACGGCGGCGAGGAGCAGTGGCTGCGCCGCATCGAGGCGCCGGTTTCCCTCGTCGGGATCCGCTCCGACTGGCTCTTCCCGCCTGGTCCGATACGCGGGCTGGGCGATTGTTTACGTGAGCTTGGCAAAGACGTCGAGTACCACGAGCTCGACTCGCCGCACGGTCACGACGCCTTTCTCAAGGAGTGGGATCAGATGACCGACGCCATCGGTCCCTTCGTTGATGACCGCGTCTGCGGGAGCGTCGAGCGATGAACATCGCCGGTTACGCGCTACGCCCGCCCCGTGGACCCAAAGACGCGATGTCGCCCCATCGGCGTCGTGGGTCCGGAATCGTCATGAGCTCGAAGAAGGAGTTGAAACCGTGAGTGACAGCGAGATCGCAGCGCTTCGCGAAACTGAGGTCGTTCCCACCCAGCAGGGGTTCGAGACGCTGGCTCTCCATGCCGGCCAGGACGTCGATCCGGTCACGAAGTCGCGGGCGGTGCCGATCTACCAGACCACTTCGTATGTCTTCGACAGCCCGGAGCATGCCGCCAGCCTCTTTGGGCTGAAAGAATTCGGCAACATCTATACCCGGATCATGAACCCGACCACAGATGTGCTGGAGAAGCGCGTCGCGGCTCTGGAGGGCGGAGTCGGCGCGCTTGCCACCTCGTCCGGTCAAGCGGCGCAAACCCTCGCCATCCTCAATCTCGCCAACTCTGGTGACGAGATCGTCTCGACAACGAGTCTCTACGGCGGAACGTACAACCAGTTCGAGCACACCCTGCCGAAGATGGGGATCAAGGTCAACTTCTGCGAACCGACGCCGGAAGG
>DASUQU010000132.1:0-2614 GCA_036280495.1 Thermomicrobiales bacterium
CGTCTGCAAACGGTGCACCGGTCCATGCAACCCCATCCAGAGGACGCGTGGCCGGCGGAAGTTCGGGAAGACGCCGAGAGCCGCCGTGCGCAGGTCGAAGGGAGCGTGCGCGGCGACGAGGTCCGGGATGGCTAGTCGCACCAGCTCCGCTCGCTCCCGCTCCGTCTCACCCAGGAAGTGCAGCGTCAGATGTGCTGACTCCGATTGCACCCATCGCACCGGCCACCCCTCTGCCGCCAGCTTCGAGGTCTCTTCGGCGACGAGGCGCTGGACGTCCTGGGGCAGGCAGACCGCGAGGAACAATCGCCACGGCGCGTCTATCGCGGCGGGAGCGGGCGGGCGAACTTTGGACGGGCGCGGGTTCCGGGGCGGCATGACGGTTAGTATATGGCGCAGTTCCCGGAGCACTGGGAGTCACGTCGAGGATATCGGCGTGGTGCGGACCGCGTCAGGATCGTGATGGCGACAGCATTTCTCGGACCACGAGGATCCTTCAGCGAAGAGGCCGCGCTCTTGCGCGCGGAAACAGATCAGCTCGTCGCCTTCTCTTCGTTTCCAGCGCTTGTCTCAGCGGTCGAGACCGGGCTGGCCGATGAGGCCGTCCTCCCGATCGAAAACTCCATCGAAGGAGCAGTCAGCACCACACTCGATCTGCTCATCCACGAGACAGCGTTGCGCATTTCAGGCGAGCTGGCGTTGCCCGTGCGCCACTTCCTGGTGACGCGACCCGGGGTTCACCTCGAGGACGTCCGTGTCGTCACCTCGCATCCACAGGCGCTCGGTCAATGCCGGCGCTTCCTCGATCGCTGCTTGCCGGGCGTGGAGCAGGTAGCCGCCCTCTCCACCTCGGGCGCGGTGCGAGAGGTGGCAGAAGGCGATGACGCCCACCGCGCCGGCATCGGGACGGCGCGCGCGGCCGAGCTCTATGGAGGCGCCATCCTGGCTCACGATATCCAGGACGTGCATACCAATGTGACCCGCTTCATCGTCCTCGCGCGCGAAGATGTCCCCCCGACCGGCAACGACAAGACCTCGCTCGCCTTCCGCATCCGGGAGAACGTCCCGGGTGCGCTCCATGCCATCCTGGCGGAGTTCGCGGCTGAGCACTTGCAGATGACCAAGATCGAAAGCCGGCCTTCCAAGGGTTGGTTGGGCGACTATGTCTTCCTGATCGACTTCGAGGGTCACCGGGAGGACGAGCGGGTGGCTCAGGTTCTCGACAAGGTTCGCGATCGCTGCTCGATATTGAAGATCTTCGGCTCCTACCCCCGTTTCCCGCTGGAGTCGTTGCGCGACGCCGTCGATCCCGGGCAATCGATCGACTGAGGGGCTCACATGCACTCCTGAAGGACGATTTCTTCTGTGCATTTGCTAATCGACGATACCTTCGCCACCACGACCTACACGCTCCCGATCACCTCCGGATGGGTTTTGCCGCCGGAGGGGATTACGGCTGAGATCGCTAAGCGCCTCACAGCGGATTCCGCAACCGAGGAGAGCGTTCTTCTCGCCCCAGCATCCGAAATTCTGCGTCTCCAGCAGACCCATGATGTTGCCGGAGACGTCGCGGTGATCGCCGATGGCAATGGCGTCATCGCCATGCGTACGCCCGTCCGCCCGGACGAGGTCGAGGCGACACCGGTACGGCTCCTGGAGACGAGCGGTCTTGCCGAGTTCCTGGCGCGAGCGACGCTGAACCCCTTCTATGGCATCGAGCCCACCAGTTGGGTGCGCGAGATCGATGCACCGGAGGCGGCCCGCGCCGAGGTGGTGATCGTCGAGGGAGCCGACGCGCTGCGCGAGCCGGAGGGCGGCTTCAGCGAGGATTTGAGCCGGGCCTGGTTCATCCTGACCGCACAACCGGTCGTCAGTCACGTCCTCCTCGTGCCCCGCGCGCTGCCTCCGGCCGACCTCACAAACGTGCTGACCTTCCTCGATGCCACGCAAACCGAAGGTTTGGCCAGGAGGCGGGAATGGCGGCCGGAGCTTGCCGACCGCGAAGGGGTTGGCCGAGATCGTGCGAGCGCCTTTTGGGCGGCGCAGCGCCTGAAGCTGGAGCTGGCAGATCGCCGGGCACTGCTCGATCTACTCGCCAAAGGCTCCCGGGGAACGTCCGACCCGCCTCCGGCGAACGTAGTCTTTATCAACGGGGCCGGCTCTGCGTAGCTGGTGGGGCCAGTTCCGCGGCGAAGGCAAGGGATCTAGGAGGAGTGATGACCCGCGAGTTGAGTCAGTTCGAGAACTATCTGGTCCACGAATTCGTCGATGACTACGTCGACGGACTCATGTCGCGGCGCGACATGATGCGCCGGGTGCTTCATATCACGGGCAGTGTGGCCGCCACCGCGACGGTGCTGACCCAGCTCGGGGTGAAATCGACCTCGGCCCAGGAAGGCACGCCGGCCCCACGACCGACGCCGACCGGACCCCGCAGCACCGAGAGCGTGGCCGAGGATGACCCGGCGATCACCGCCTCGGACATCATCTTCCCCGGGGCGGACGGCGCGGAGGTCTCCGCCTATCAAGCGATGCCCTCCGCCGGCGACGGTCCCTTCCCGGTCGTGCTGATCTGCCATGAGAACCGTGGCCTCACCGACCATATCCGGGACGTGAC
>DASUQU010000133.1:0-3593 GCA_036280495.1 Thermomicrobiales bacterium
ATCGATAACGGGCGGCGGGGCCGGGTGGTCTCCGGGTCCGGCAAACACAAGCTGAAGAGTTTGTCAGACCTGCTGAAGGGTAAGCAGGGTCGGTTCCGGCAGAACCTGCTTGGCAAGCGCGTGGACTACTCCGGGCGATCGGTGATCGTCGTCGGTCCTGACCTGGCGCTGGATGAGTGCGGTCTACCAAAGCGAATGGCGCTGGAGCTCTTCAAGCCGTTCGTCATGCGGCGGCTGGTCGATCACGGGCACGCGCACAACATCAAGGCGGCCAAGCGACTCGTCGAGCGTGTCGATCCCAAGGTCTGGGACGTCCTGGAAGAGGTCATCCTCGACTATGTGGTGCTCCTCAACCGAGCGCCAACTCTGCACCGACTCGGCATTCAGGCGTTCAGAGTCCGCTTGATCGAAGGCTCAGCGATCCAGATTCACCCGCTCGTGTGTGCCGCGTTCAACGCCGACTTTGACGGCGATCAGATGGCGGTCCACGTACCGCTGTCGCGGCGGGCGCAGGATGAAGCACGGACGCGGATGCTATCGGTTCGAAACCTGCTCTCTCCGTCAAACGGCGAGCCGATTGTTTCGCCGACGCAGGACATCGTTCTCGGTTGCTACTACATGACCTCAGAGCGGGACCTCGAAGCCGACATGGCGGCGGGGACTGTACCGCGAGGTTGGGGCAAGGTCTTCTCCTCCCTGGAGGAGGTTCGGCTTGCGTACGATGCCGGTGCGGTCGATATCCACGCTCGGATCACGGCGCGTACGGACCGCGATGGTGGAGAATCCAAGCGAATCGAAACGACCGTTGGACGGGCCATTTTTAATCTCGCGCTGCCGAGCGAGATCGGCAAGTACTACAACCAGACCATGGGTCGCAAGCAGTTGCGGCAGGTCGTCGCTGATGCGTACCGGTACTTCCAGGACGCGAACGAGACGGCACGGATCGTCAACGAAATCAAGAAAGTCGGGTTCGAGTTTTCGACCCGAGGCGGCATGAGCATCGCGGTCGACGACGTCGTGATGTCGCCTGAGAAAGAAGGTCTCCTTCAGGACGCGGACGAACGGGCCGAGAAAATCGAGCGCCAATACCGACGAGGTCTTGTGACCGAGCAGGAGCGATTGCGCGAGCTCGAGCTGATCTGGAACACGACGCGCGATGAGCTTGCCAAGCATGTGGAGGAAGGGCTGCGAGGGCAGAACTCCGTTTTCATGATGGCTGACTCTGGCGCGAAGGGAAACATGAACCAGATCAGCCAGATGGCCGGAATGCGGGGACTGGTGCTCGATCCCAAGGGCGAGATCATTGACATCCCAATTCGGTCGAATTTCCGCGAGGGACTGACCGTTCTCGAGTACTTCCTTTCGACGCACGGAGCTCGCAAGGGACTGGCTGACACCGCCCTGCGGACCGCGGACTCCGGGTACCTCACCCGTCGGCTGGTCGATGTGTCGCAGGACGTAATCGTGACGATCGACGACTGCGGCACCGAGAACGGACTCTGGATCACGCGCTCGGCCGATGGCGAGCAAATCGCCGAGGATGAGTTCCGGGCCAAGATTTTGGGCCGCGTGCTGATGTCACCAGCCGTCCATCCGGAGACCGGCGAGGTGATCGCCGATCGCGGCGAGGAGCTGACTGACCGGCTCGAGGCCGAGGACGGTTCGGTGCGCGATCTGGTGCGAGAGGTGATGGACGCCGGCGTGAATCCATTGCACGTCCGGTCCGTCATGATGTGCGAGGCGACGCATGGCGTTTGTGCTGCCTGCTACGGGCGCAACCTCGCTAGCGGTCGCTTGGTTGAGCAGGGCGAAGCCGTCGGCATTATCGCGGCACAATCGATCGGCGAGCCCGGCACGCAGCTGACGATGCGAACGTTCCACACCGGAGGTGTGGCTCGAGCCGATATCACGACGGGTTTGCCGCGCGTGGAAGAACTGTTCGAAGCCCGGGCGCCGAAGGGCGCGGCGGTCCTGGCGGATCGTGAAGGGGTCATCTCGGTGGAGAATACCGATACTGGTCGCGTCCTTGCGATCACCTCGACCGATGTCGAGCAGCGCGTCTACCCACTAGAGCCGGGTTGGGATGTGGCGCTTGCGGACGGAGACACGGTGCTGAAGGACAAGACTGTGCTCGCCGTCGGTCCGGACGATCAGAAGCTTTACAGCGCCATCGAAGGGCGGTTCTTCCTCGATGACCGGACGATCTACGTCCGAAACGAGAAGGAGGAGCGGGTCGAATACTCCGTGCCAGTGATTTACCAGGTTTACGTCGAAGATGGTGACCGGGTCTACCCTGGTCAGCAGCTCACTGACGGCGCAAAGGATCCGCACAAGGTCCTACTGACGCAGGGAAGAGATGAGGTCCAGCGCTACATCATCGACGAAGTGCAGAGGGTTTACCGCTCACAAGGCGTCAACACCAACGACAAGCACATCGAGGTGATCTGCCGTCAGATGCTGCGCAAAGTCAGCATCACGCATCCCGGAGATACTGACTATCTCCAGGACGAGCGGATCGACCGGTTCGAATTCAATCAGATCAACGAGGAGATCATGGCGCAGGGTGGCGAGCCCGCCACCGCAGTGCCGGTTCTGCTCGGGATCACGAAGGCCTCACTGGAGACCGATTCGTTCCTCTCAGCCGCCTCGTTCCAGGAAACCACGCGCGTGCTGACAGAAGCCGCAATCAACGGAAAGGTCGACAACCTGCGCGGCCTGAAGGAAAACGTGATCATTGGGAAGCTCATTCCCGCCGGTTCCGGATTCGGCGTCGTACCCGGCGTCGAGGCCGATTTCATCGGCGAGGGTGCGCCAGGTGGCAGCGTTGCGGTACTCCCTGGGTCCGAGGATGATCCGGAGCCAGCCTCAGTTGAGGATCTGGAAGAGTTGATGATGCAAGGGCTCGTGCCATCTGGCGTCAGTGCCGGCGACGAGTCGATCGATCAGGACGACGACGAACCCGATGTCAATGTTGAGGAGAACTCCTTGACGATCATCGAAGCCGAAGATCTTCAGGGCGACGACTAGCCTTGGCGGAGGCGTTGGTCGGACCAAGCGGTCCGGCCAACGCCCTGTCGACGAGCCGAAATCTCCTTGACATCGCGTGATATATCGCGTAAAGTACCCGCTTGTGTCCGTCGCAAGGCGGACATATACGTGAGGTTTGTTCCTCACATGGCAGGTGGCGCCGCAGCTGCCGTTTTGGCAGAGCACGGTACTCGGAAACGCCCCCTGTCCTGCTAGGAGTTGTCGTGCCGACGATCAATCAGTTGGTTCGTAAGGGCCGCAAGAGCGTCAAGAAAAAGACCAAGGCGCCTGCGCTGGGGTTCACCAGCAATGCGCTTGGGCGTTACGCTGGCCGGCTTCGGGCGGGAACGCATTCCCCTCAGAAGCGCGGGGTGTGCACCCAGGTCAAGACCATGACGCCGAAGAAGCCCAACTCGGCGCTGCGTAAGATCGCCAGGGTTCGCCTGACCAACGGTATGGAGGTCACCGCGTACATCCCCGGCGAAGGGCATAACCTCCAGGAGCACTCCGTGGTGCTGGTGCGGGGAGGCCGGGTGAAAGACCTGCCCGGCGTTCGTTACCACATC
>DASUQU010000134.1:0-2634 GCA_036280495.1 Thermomicrobiales bacterium
TCTGGGTCGCGGAGTAGATCTCCCCACCAGTAACCACCGGGGCCTGAGCCACGACACCCTGTGATGCGGCGCGAACGAGACCGAGCACGATCATACCGATGATCCCGACCAGGAAGAGATAGGTCGGGACGGCGACGATACTCCCCGATTCGCGAATCCCCCGCAGATTGAGCAGCGTTACCAGGAGAATGAATCCCAGACCGAGCGCGACCCGGTGGTCGCGGAGCGCCGGCACCGCTGAAGTCAGTGCGGCCACGCCGGCGGCGATGCTGACTGCCACGGTGACGACATAGCCGAACAGGAGTGCGGCGCCGGCCGTCAATGCCGGCAACTCCCCGAGATTGTCCTTGGCTACGATGTAGGAACCGCCACCGGCCGGGTACGCCTTGATCGTCTGCCGGTACGAGATGCCAACGATCAGGAGCAGGGCGACGATGCCGGCCCCGATGGGCAGGCTGAGTGCCAGCGCTCCCACCCCGGCCAGGAGCAGGACATGTAGGATCTCCTCGGTGGCATAGGCCACCGAGGAGAGAGCATCGGATGACAGAACCGCCAGCGCTTTTGGCTTGGTCAGGCGCTCGTGTGCCGCCTGTGCTGTACTGAGCGGCGCGCCGATGACGGTCCGCTTGATCTTGCCGAAGGCGCGCCCCGCCGGTCCACGCGCTTCGAGCGCTTCCTCGGTCGCGATGAGGTGACCCGGCGCCGCACGTTGAAAATCGTCGGATTGCACCCGGCAGACCCGGACGTAACGGTCCCCGAGTAGCCGCCCCTGAATACCTTGCTTGCCGACCAAGTCGCCCTGGGTGCGGGGCCCCTCTCGACGGGGCGCACGAACGCGCTGGGTACGACGGAGAGGACTCGGGGCAGCCTCGTCGTCGACCGCCTCGGCGCCGTTCTCCCCGGAGTGGATGAACGGTCTCGCCGCCGGTTGCTTTGCCCCGTTGTCGCTCCCGCGCAAGCGCGAGCGTACTTCTTCGTCAGCGGACGGTGGGTCGGCGTCTGCCCCAGATGGCTTGGGACGTCGAGGAGGGCGAAAACGTGCGGTCGCCATTCACGAACTCCGCGGCCTGATCAGGTCACCAACGGTGAAGCGTGCCCGATGAGCAGGTCCGCTCGAATTGGTTCCGGGGGTCATGTTCGCGCTGAAAATGCCGGAACCACAACCTCACAAGTGTACCGCTGCCGTCAAGTCCGGCTGGCTAGACCTCTCCGCCTGACTGGCAATCATGCGCTCTCAACAGCTACGGTGGAGATCTCGGATTGAGTCCTGTCAGTGCCTGATCCTGGCGTCCGGTCAGGACGACGCAAGCATGAATCTCCCATATGGAAGGAAACAGAATGAGTGTCCCGTGTACGCATCTGGATCAGATCCGCGACGTTAGCCCAAGAACGCCGAACGGCTGTGAGGAGTGTCTGCAGATCGGGGACACCTGGGTTCATTTGCGGCTCTGTCTGATCTGCGGTCACGTCGGTTGCTGCGATTCCTCGAAAAACAAGCACGCCACCAAGCACTTCCACGCCACCGACCACCCGCTCGTGCGGTCGTTCGAGCCCGGGGAAGACTGGCTCTGGTGCTACGTTGATGAGGTCGCGTTGCAGCCGGGACGCTGACGCCGGGAGATGCTCACAACCAGGACCCGACGTAACCGACGCGTGTTACCTCATGACCTCCCGGATCGAGTCCGCAATCGCGTTTGCTACGTCGTCGAGCTCGGGCTGCTGAATCGTCAGCGGCGGTGAGATGGCGATGCCGTCGTTGACCGGGCGCACGATAATGCCGCGCTCCCGTGTCGCCTTCGTCAGCCGCCCTCCGACGTTCAATGCCGGGTCGAGCTTCGTCTTGGTCGTCTTGTCGGCGACCAGCTCGACAAAGAGCATCAGACCCTTGCCGCGCACATTACCGACGTTCGGGTGATCGTCCAGCCGGTCGTGCAGTGCCCCAAGCAGGTAGTCTCCGGCGCGACCGGCATTCTCCGGGAGATGCTCACGCTCGATGATGTCGAGGTTCGGCAGGGCGACCGCGCACGCCACGGGATGCCCCGAATAGGTGAATCCGTGCATGAACATGCGGTCCGGTGTGCTCAGGGTGTCCCAGATCTCATCGGTGACACCAACGCCGCCGAGCGGCACATAGCCGGAGGTAATGCCCTTGGCAAACGAGACGATGTCAGGCGTGACGCCGTACTGCTGCATGCCGAACATCGTACCGGTTCGCCCGAAGCCGCAGATCACCTCGTCGAAGATGAGCAGGATGTCATGCTCCTTCAGTACGGGGGCGATGGCGGCCCAGTAGTCCTGCGGCGGCACCACAACGCCGCCCGCACCCTGCACTGGCTCCCCGATCATGGCGGCGATCGTGTCGGCGCCTTCGCGCGCGATCGTCTCGTCCAGCTCGCGGACGAGAGCCGCGATGAACTCGTCCTCACTCATGCCCTCGCCATGCCGGTACTGGTAGGGCGGGGTGAGATGGACGAAACCGGGGACGTTGGGGCCGAACCCTTCGTGATAGGTCGGGATACCGGTCGCCGCCAGAGCGCCCATGGCTATGCCGTGGTAGGCCATCTTGCGGGAGAGAATCTTGACTTTTTCCGTATTTCCCTTCAGCCACCAGTAGTAGCGGGCGATCTTCAGCGC
>DASUQU010000135.1:0-3852 GCA_036280495.1 Thermomicrobiales bacterium
TCGCCGGCTCGCAGCTCTACCCAAAGGAAATCGACGAAATCGATTTCACAGTCAGCGGCAGCGGGATTACTTGGGAGCACCCATTCGGCACGGACTCGCTGGGACGTGACATCCTCGCCAGAATGTTATGGGGCGGCCGCATCTCGCTTGCCGTCGGCATCTTTGCGGCGTTGGTCGCGATCCTCCTCGGCACCGCGATTGGAGCAGTCGCTGGCTTCTTCGGCGGTCTCCCCGACACGTTGCTCATGCGCCTGACCGATCTATTCATCTCCCTGCCGCAGGTTCCACTCCTGCTCGTCATCAGCTTTCTGTACAAGCAGGCCTTCTATGACTTTTTCCAGCAACGCACCGGTAGCGGGGTGACCGGGATCTTCGTCCTGATCGTGTTGGTCATCGGCTTGCTCAACTGGATGCCGACTTCCCGCCTCGTACGAGCGAGCTTTCTTTCGACAAAACAGAAGGAATTCGTCGAAGCCGCCGAGGCGATGGGCTCCACCCGAGCGTCGCAGATGTTCCGGCATATCCTGCCGAACGTCATGAGCCCGATCATCGTCGCCGCCACGCTCGGAGTTGGCGCCGCGATCATCACTGAGTCGGCGCTCTCGTTTCTCGGGCTTGGCTTCCCATCCGACATCCCAACCTGGGGGAGCATGCTCTATGAGGCCAAAGATCGGTTCGAGATCGCTCCACATGAAGCAATCTTCCCCGGCACGATGATCTTTCTCACCGTGCTCTCGATCAACTACATTGGAGATGGTCTGCGCGACGCGCTCGACCCCCGCAAGACTCATTGAGTGATTCAGGAATGAATGGCCAGTCGGTGCTTCCGCCGAGCATCACGGGTGACGACCGTGCGGTATTCAACTGGAAGGATTTCAGCCGGTTCGTGCAGGTCGCTCCCGCAGAGCGGGGTTGGCTGGTGCTCTGGGGTCACTTCGAGCAGGGCGGACGAGCGAGACACCTTGCCGGACAGCGCACTTATGTCGATCTCTCCGGTGTTCGGCGACGTGTTGCGGACTCGGTGTTCGAGTTGACCAGGAGCCCGGACCTTGTGGCCGAGGCGATGATCCGCTTTGATCGCACTCCGTTTCCGGCCCATCTGCCAACTCCACTCCCGGAACCCCTGTAGTCGGTTCGCTCAACATCAGGTTTGTCGGTGGCATCGCGCTGTTCGACAATGCCGGGATTGAGCCTGCCGATTTGGCACGAATCGTTCCGGTAGTGGTTGGGAGCGGTGACGGAGACACGGTCATGCCGTTGAAGATCGACGTGGCCGTCGTCAAGACGAACAAGTACGCGTCGCGGGAGAGCGGTGACACTGTCGAGATCGTCGAGCGGCCCGGCGGGGGGATATCGGTCATCATGGCCGACGGACAAGGGTCGGGTCGCGCGGCGAAAACATTGAGCCTGCTCGTGACCGCCAAGGTTTCCGCGTTGCTCAAGGAGGGCGTTCGCGACGGCGCATCGGCGCGCGCAGCCAATGATTTCCTGTTCGCCATGCGCAACGGTCAGGTTTCGGCGACGCTCGACATCCTGTCCGTCGATCTGAAGACGGGGACAATCGTCATTACCCGCAATAGTGAAACCGCCTGTTACATTCGGACCGCCGAGGGCTCCGAGGTAAGCGCCGGCGCCGAGAGGCCGCTTGGTATTTATCCACGGACGCGTCCCTGGGCAGCCGAAATTCCCGTTGGTCCGGGAGTGCGCGTTATCCTGGTCAGCGACGGCGTCACGAACTCGGGCCGCCGTACTGGTATGCCGCCTATTGATCTGAAAGCGATCTCCGAAAATGCTGGTCCGCAGGCATCCGCAGCGGATATCGCCGACCTGGCGCTCGGTGAAGCAATTGCCCGCGATGGGCGCAAACCGGCAGATGACATGAGTGTTGTGGCGCTGACATTACCCGAGCACGATCAAGCGACGCTGGTGCGCCGCATGGGTGTCCAGGTGCCGCTGCCATAGACGTTCTGGTCCTATGCGTGTGGGGTTTCCGTGATGGCTGAAGGAGACTCGCCCCACGACCACCTTGCCGCCTCGAAAGGATCGAAGAAGATCGTGGTGGTCGGTCCTTGTGCCGCGGGAAAGTCCACACTCGTCACCGCCCTGCGAGCGCTTGGCTACGACGCTCATGTTTCCGGTCAGGAGCACAGCGAGATCGCAACGCTCTGGCAGCATTCACACCCAGATGTGCTGATCGCGCTTGATGTCGATATTTCCGCGGTTCGTGACCGCCGCGGTGGCTCCTGGCCAGAGTGGCTTCACGACCTGCAAGTCCGGCGACTGGCAGCCGCGTCGCGGGCGGCCGACCTCGCCATTGACACCACCACACTCAGCACCCACGCCGTGGTCGCCCGCGTCCTCGCCTACTTGGAACGGCTAGACGCATAGTGACCGTGGTGTTTGTCCCTACCGTGATGCGAGCACTATCATCGCTCACATGAACAGGAGACCCGCGTTGATCCCGCGCACGTTTCACATGATCCTTCCCCTGGTCGCGATCACCGTCCTTGGCTGGCTTTTCCCGGTTACCACAACTGCCACCGCGACACCGACCGCGGGCGGCGTGGTCGTCATTGAAGCGACTGATCGACCCAGGGAATCGAACCCCTCTGGCCGGCAGGAGCTACGGCTCGCCGGCACGATCATCGATCCGACGCCGCTCGATCCCGCGGTAGCCAGGGATGTCAACTCGGCGTTCATGACCCGTCAGGTATTCCGGGGTCTGACTCGGTTCGACGAGAATCTCGAACCCGTACCTGAGCTCGCGCAGCGGATCGAGATCAGCGCCGATGGGCTCACCTATCGCTTTCAGCTCCGGGAAGACGCAGCGTTTGCCGATGGCTCCCGGATCACGCCAGAGGACGTCGTGTTTTCGTTCACGCGGGCGCTAAGCCCGCAGACGGCGGCAGACGCTGGCGCCGCGCTCGCCGGTCCGTCGTACCTCGGCGATATCGTCGGCGCCGACGAGGTCATTCGGGGCGAAGCGAGCGAGCTGACAGGGCTCCGGGTCGTCGACGATCGAACACTGGAGATCGATCTCAAGGCGCCGCGAGCCACGTTCTTGATGAAGCTCGCCTCGGCGCCAGCCGCGATCGTCGATCCCGACGACGTCGCGCGCGGCGGCGAATGGTGGCGGGACCCAAACGCTTCTGGCCCGTATGTGGTCGACGTTTGGGAGCCGGAAAGCGAGCTTCAGCTCTATGGCAACGAGCAGTATGTGGGGGGTGTGCCAGACCTGCGGCGGGTGACCTTCCGCCTCGGCCCCAGCGCGTCCAACCCCTTCAACCTCTATCAGGCCGATGAGATCGACGTCGCCGGCGTGCCGATTCAAGCGATCGATCGCGTCGCCGACGAAGAGAGTCCGCTTCTATCGGAGCTCGACGTATCGCCGGTCCTGTCCACGACCTATATCGCGTTCCGTACCGATGTTGCCCCCATGGACGACCCGGAAATCCGGCGAGCCGTGCAACTGGCATTTCCCCGCTGGAAAGTTGCCGATATTCTTCTCGGTGGACGCCAGGAGACGGCGAACGGGATCATTCCACCCGGCACCCTCGGTCGCGACTGGCCACAGACGGCGCCTGCGCAGGACCTCGAGGGAGCCCGAGCGGCGATTGCCAACTCGTCCTACGGCAGCGCCGAGAACGTGCCGCCGATTAGGATCTACGGTGCTAGTCCCTTCGGCTCCGAGGCCCTCCGCGATGTCTTGGAGCGAGAACTTGGGCTGACCGTCGAGGTGCTCGACGTGGACTGGCCGCAGTTCAATCAGAGGTTGTCCGAGAAAACGTTCCCAGCCTACGAGCTTACCTGGGTTGCCGATTTTCCAGACCCTGAAACCTTTCTCTGGAACCT
>DASUQU010000136.1:0-3086 GCA_036280495.1 Thermomicrobiales bacterium
ACGCGAACGTCGCTGATCGTTGGATGCGCCGCGGTGGCTATCGCCTGTCTGATCGGCATCCCTCTCGGCCTGGCGGCGGGGCTGCGCGGCGGCTGGGTCGACTTCACCGTGATGCGCGCAGTCGAGGTGATGGTCGCCTTCCCCGGAATCCTCTTTGCCATGTTCCTCGTCACCGTCATGGGCGGCGGCATGCGCAACATCATCATCGCGATTGGGGTCACGAGTTGGGTGACGCTCTGCCGGCTGACCAGATCGCAGCTCCTGATGCTGCGCGAACAGGAGTTCGTGCAGGCAGCGCGAGCTCTCGGCATGGCCGAAGCGCGGATTGCCGTCCGCCACTTGTTGCCCAATGCCCTGGCGCCGCTGATCGTCGCCATCACCCTGGCCATCCCGACCGCCATCTTCGCTGAGGCCGGACTGAGCTTTCTGGGCATCGGCATCAATGAGCCGACGCCAAGTCTGGGTAAAATGGTCGCCGACAGCGCGCAGTACATCCGCGTCTACTGGTATCTCGGATTCTTCCCGACGCTGGCTATCGCCCTGGCGATGCTCGGCTTTACCTTCGTCGGGGATGGCCTCCGGGACGCGTTGGATCCGCGCCAGAACTAGTCGCCATTCGGTGCAGACCCACGACGACGCGGGTAGCGCCAAGGACGTATTCGTTTAGAGGAGGGACTACGTGAACGAGAAGTCCGCTATTTCTCGGCAGTTCGCCATCGCTGGTGACGATCCCAACGATCCGGCCGTGATCGCCCGCCGCATCGCGCTCTTCGAGCAGCGCCTGCACCGCCGCTCTCTGCTCGGTGGAGCAATGGGAATAGCTGGGCTAGCGGCCCTGAGCGGGCGTGAGTCACGGCTCGGCCGCGAGGCCGCGGCTGCCCAAGATGTTGCTCTGCCAGACGACGCCGCGCCGCCCGAGCAGCAGATCCTCATCGTGCCGAACAATCCAGAACTCGACAAGACACCTGATTTTTACGAATCGGTCTACGAGCGGGTCTCGGACGGGTCGTCCGACATCTTCTCCGATCCGCTAGTGCGGCTGAATCGCAACTTCGAGATCGTCCCGGCCGCCGCGGTGGAGTGGAGCGGGAACGATGAAGGCACCATCTGGACCTTTGCGCTTGACCCGGCACTGATGTGGAACGACGGCAACCCCGTCACCGCCAATGATTGGGTGGCGACGTTCCGCTACGCTGCCGATCCGGCGCACGCCTGGGATTTCACCTGGTACTTCCAGGGCGTCATGAAGGGATGGGACGAGGCGATCGCCGGGGAGATTCCACTCGAAGAGCTTGGTGTTCGCCAAGGGGAGAACGAGCACGAGCTGATCATTGAGACCCAGGTGCCAGCGCCCTTCCTGCCAGCGATGCTTCTCTACTCCTGTCCGCTCTCGGCAGCAGCTCTGGCAGAGCATGGTCCGCTGTACAACTCTCGCCCCGAGACGTCGGTCAGCTCCGGCCCAATGCGGCTGGTGGAGTGGTTAGTCGATCAGCGCGTTGTCTACGAGAAGAACCCGGACTACACCGGCAAGCTCGCCGTACCGGTGAACCGGATTGTTGTCACGCTGGCGGACCCGGCGACCTGGTTCATCATGTACCAGAACGATGAGATCGACTTCATGCGCTACCCGGCGCCTGCCGACCTGCTGGTAGCCCAGGCGGAATTCCCGGATCAGATCTACTCGTCCGCTGGCGACTTCCGCACACAATACATCTTCTTCGACGTGACGAAGCCGCCGTTTGATCAGCTGGCCGTGCGCCAGGCTTTTAGCCATGCCGTTGATCGGGATGCGATCAAGCAGCAGATCCTCGGCCCATCCGGCATTCCCGCCTATTCCTGGCTGGCCCCGGGGTTCCCGGCGGCAAACAGCGAGGCGCTCTCCAGCATTCAGAACTTCGACCCGGCGCAGGCGAAGGAGTTGCTCGCGAGCGCGGGCTTCGCCGATCCGGGGACATTCCCTCCGCAGGTACTCCAAGTGCGCGATCCGGACCCGCTCGAGGCTGCCGTCTCCCAAGCCGTGGCGTCGATGCTGCGGGAGAACTTGGGGATCCAGGTCGAGGTGCAGGATGTCGATCAGGACACGTTCATGGATGCCCTGACGGCCAAGCCGACCGAGCTGCCATTCGGCTTCGTCTCCTACGGTATGGACTACCTCGATCCATCCAATATGCTCGGAGTATGGCTCTCAGGCGGGCGTCACTCCTGGGCGAACGAGGAGTTCGACCGACTTGTCAAGGAAGCCGCGTCGTTCACGGGCGAACCCGAGGAACGGACGTCGATGTTCCAAGAGGCGGAGCGAATTCTGGTCGAAGAGGTACCGGCCGTCTTCATCTACCACGAGACGCCGATCCAGCTCATCAAGCCGTGGATCAAGGGTGAGGCGCTCGGGCCGGATGCGACCGGCAACCGGAGCATCCACTGGCCGGGTTTCACGACGATGAGCACGGTGCTGGGCGAGCTATACATTGGTGCGGACGCGCCTCCGGGTCGCGGCGACCTCTAGCCTCGGTCTGAACCCCAATCTCTCCTCCCCTCTCCCACGACCATGGGAGAGGGGATAGGGGGTGAGCGCCATTTCGGGAGGATCTCGTGCCTCTGACCCAGCCCACGCCCGTAAGCGCCCCGCCAGCGGAGGCGCTGCGCGAGGAGTTCCTGCTCGATCCTGACGTCGTCTTCCTCAACCACGGGTCATTTGGGGCCACGCCAGAGCCGGTGTTCACCGAATATAGCCGCTGGCAGCGCGAGCTGGAGCGGCAGCCGGTCGAGTTCCTCGGGCGGCGTGCGGAGGATTTGCTGGACGAGGCTCGCGCCACAATGGCGGTCTACCTCGGCTGCTCGCGAGACGATCTGGTTTTCGTGCCCAACGCGACGACCGGCATCAACGTGGTGGCGAGATCACTCCCGCTCGAGCCCGGTGATGAGGTCGTCGGCACCGGCCTGGAGTACGGAGCGTGCGAGCGGAGCTGGGAGTGGTTCTGCCAGCTCCGAGGCGCTCGCTACGTCAAAGCGCATGTACCCTTGCCGCTCACTGCACCAGACGAGGTGGTCGAGGCGATCTTCGCCGCAGTCACACCTCGGACACGGGC
>DASUQU010000137.1:0-5052 GCA_036280495.1 Thermomicrobiales bacterium
CGCCCGCTCGAGGTAGATCGACAGCTCGCGACGCAGGGCGAGTGCATCCGGCGACTCCTCACCCGCGCCCCCGGTCGTCCAGATCGGCTCGATCTCCACAACTTCCGCCTCCAACGATCCGGCGGGACGGCGGGCGGACGCGCGCAGCATGTCATAGGATCGGTTGGTGGCAATCTTGTACAACCAGGAACGGACCGAGCCGGTCTGAAAGGTGCGGATGTTCTGCCAGGCGCGGATGAACGTGTCCTGGGTGGCATCTTCGGCGAGTCCGACGTCGCGCAGTAAGCGCAGGGCGACGTTGAACACGGGACGCTCGTGCCGTTGCACCAGCAAGTTGAACGCCTCGAGATCGCCCGCCTGCGCGGCTCGAACGAGCGCCTCGTCTTCCCGGGTTTCAGCCGGGGCCGGCAACTCCCCGGTTATCCCAACTTCACGCTCCAGGTCAAGCTCGGGAAGATCTGTGAGTCTAGGCGCGTCCGAGCCATTCGCCGCCTGCAAGGGCGCCGGTGGAGACGTGGCTGGCGCAGCGCGGCGACGGCGGAACACCAGACCTCCTGACCCCAGTAGGGGCAAAACCCGCGCTACGGTTCGAGGGTAACCTTGTCCAGCACAGCCGGGTTCGCCACGGTGCGAGGGCGTTTGCCCCGTAGCACCTGCAGCGCCTCCAGCAGCGTCTCCCGCCGCACGACGTCGACCGAGCGCTCCGAGTAATACGCCGAGTGCGGGGTGAGGATCACGTTCGACATCCGATAGAACGGGGAATCGGTCGGCAACGGCTCCGGATCGACGACATCCAGCGCCGCACCGGCGATAGTTTCGTCTTGCAGCGCCCGAGCCAGCGCCGGCAAATCGATTATTGGCCCGCGGGCGGTGTTCACGAGCACGGCCGTCCGCTTCATCAGCGCCAATGCCGCGTCGTTGATCATCCCGCGCGTCTCCAGCGTGAGCGGAGTATGCAGGGTGACGATATCCGAGCACCGGAGCAGTTCCTCCAACGGCTGCGGCTCCACCCCGGCGGCAACCATCACCTCCGGGTCAATATAGGGATCAGCGGCCACGATCGTTAAATTGAACGGTTTGGCGCGGGCGGCAACCGCCTGTCCGATGCGACCGAAGCCGACGATTCCCAAGGTCTGCTCGCGAAGTGGCTGAATAGGGCCGCGCAAGATACGCCGCGTCGCTGGACCATGCTCGACCCAGGCCCCCTCGCGCAGCACGCGGTCCTGCTCGACGATACGCCGGTTGAGAGCCAGAATCATCGCCAGGGCGTGATCAGCCACTTCCGACGTGCAATAGCCGGGGTAGTGCGTGACCACGATGCCCGCGTCGGCAGCGGCCTCCAAATCGACATTGTCGAGACCCACGCCGTAGCGGGAGATGACTCGTACCCGCGGGATATTCTCCAGCACACGCCGGGTAACGGCCTCGCGCGTGCTCACCAGCAGCGCGTCGGCGTCTTGGCCGGCACGGATCAACTCGTCTTCGCTGGTGCTTGCGCGCCCGACGAGCATCACGTCGAGATCGGTGACACCGGCGGCCAGCTCCCGCTCCAGCTCCAGCCCATGGGTCTCGTTTCCGTAACGGTCAGAGGTGACGACAACCTTGACGGTGCCTGTGGTCTTCTTTGCGGTCGTTTCGATCATCCCAGCGCAACGGCTCCCCCTCTATCCGGACTGACGAGCCATACGCGCGCCATCCGGGCATCGGATCATTGCCGGTACTATCGCACAGGGTGAACCTCAGACTGAACCCGTCACGGAAGCCCGGGTAAAGACCACGAGTGGGAGGGGAGATGAGAAACAGTCCCGACGAGTCCGACGCCAGCTCAACTCCCCGCGACTGGATGCTTGGCCACATCGACGCCCCGCAACGGACATGGCCTTACTATCCAGTCCCGTCTGTGGCTCGTGCGACCGGCGTACCCCGCGATTCGCCCGCCGTCGATGACCGTTTCCGGTGGGGAGCCCGCTACGTCCGGCTCCTCGGGACTGTACGGACACTCTATACGAACACACCACGCCTGTCAAGCCCTTGTCGTCGGCACTGGTCAAGGGAAGAGCGCGCAAAGCACCTCATGATCGTGAAGGGAGTGACGGCCATCGCCTGCGGCAGGGAGCGAGACTTGGCATCTGCGCCTTTTGTCACAGGCTTTTCCAACCAGGCCTGCAGGCCTGTTAGACGTTTCACATGTTTGCCAAGGGGCTCACGCCTTGTTACCGTGGGCGTGGCGTTGTGGCGTTGCCGCACCGTCGGCAAGCGGTGCGGCGGTGGATTGCGCCATGGGTCCGGGAAGGTATCGCCAGAGCCGAGGGTCCGCTCAACGCTTTTAGAGCAGAGCGAAACCGGAACCGGGGCTCGTGCGTCCTGCTCCTTGGAAGGGCTGCGTCGGCGTGCTTCGATGAGCAGGCCCGGCGAGCCAGGTGCAAACGGCCGCCCGGATCTCCGGGGGGTCGCGCACCAGATAAACAGGGCACGATTGTTCGCCGGGGAAACCGGCAACGAAGTGGGGAGGTTGGGTTCAGGTGAAGCGACAACTGTCAAGGGTTGCGCTCGGTTCGGCAGTGACGCTCTCGCTGGTTGGTGGGAGCTTGCTGACCGCATCGGATGCGATAGCGCAGTGTGGTACCGGGCAGGTTGACAAGAAGGGCGAGCCGGTCATGGCGCCCGCCGCGGTGATGATCACCGGCGGCACGATCGTCAACGAGACGGTCATCGACATCTCTGCCAATGCCGGCACCAGCATCTCGGACGCCAGCGGCGGCAATAACAACCTGGCCGTCACTTCTCGTGGCAATAACGGTGGCGACGGTGGGGTCGACATCGCGTCCTCCGGCAACGGTGGCGTGGCGACCTCGTCAGCCGACGGCGGGGCGGTCTCGATCCAGGATATCAACTCCGGTGGTAACGCTGGTAACGCCATCTCGGTCGGGGACACCACCTGCGCACCATTCACGCCGCCGGCTCCTGTGCCGGAGAAGCCAAAGGACGTTCCGAAGGCTCCCCGACCAGAGAAGGTCGTGGTTGCCCTCCCGGATACGGGTGTCGGTATCGGCGATGCCTCGGCACTCTTCGCACTGATCACCTCAGCCGGCGCCGCGGCCGCATCCCTCGGGCTGCGCCGCCGCTAATCGGGCCGCCGGCCCCAGCGCGGCCGCGAGTCGGACGCGGAAGCGGTTCGGGGCCGGACCTAGACCGACTGACATGGAAGAGAGCCCATCCCGAAGGATGGGCTCTCTTCCATGTATGTCCCGGCAGTGAATAACCTTGGCCCGTCACCCCGTAAAATGACCTGCACACTCAGATCGCCGCACCCGCGAATGCGGCAGCAGGGGCGTGGCACCACCGCGCTGGGGGACAGAACGTGGACTTCGTCGTGGTCGGGTTCGGGCTGGGCGCGCTCGGCCTCCTGCTGGGCGTGGTCATGCTCGGGTGGCTGGCGCCGCGATCGCGGCGGGCTGCGGCGCGCGTCTCCTCCCCAGACGACGCGGCACGCTGGCAAGCGATTGCGGCCGAGCATCATGCTACCGGACAGGCCTTGCTCTACTCCGGCGGCGCGATCCTTCTCGCGACCCTCGCCGCGCTGGCCGGCTCCCTCGACGATCGCACCGGCGCGTTCCTGGTCACGACAACGGCGACCGTCGCCGCCACCGGCATTCTTCTCGCGGGGTACCTCCAGCGCACCAGAAATCCCGCGCCACCACGCCGCCGTGGCCGTTCCGCTCCCGCGGCCAGCGCCACCATGGTCACGGCTCCATCCGTCGAAACCCAGTCGTTTCTCGCCGATGAACATCCGTGGGTCCAGAATGCGATACCAGCCGAGAGCAATCTCAAGGGTCCGCCTACCGCCGATTTCCAATCGGACAACACAGATGGGGAAGTGACCATCGGGGAGGAACTGGCGCCGTTGCTGCCAGCGGCCAGCGGTGAGGATTCGTCCGGCTCCGTCGACCTTGATCCACGGGGCGGCTCACGCATCGCCGAGGAGACGACTGACTCCGGGAGCTGGCACCCTGCCGATCATGCGGCAGACGACACAAGCGGCAACACAGACGTCGCGGAAGTCGAAGATGCACAAGAGGCCGGGGACATCGTTTCCACCCCACGCTCGACTCGGTTGTCATCATCCGGGACAGAAGAAGAAGACCTCCCACCGGGGCGCCAGTCTTGAGCGGATATCGGAGGTCCTCGGGTCTTTGCTATACCGCTTGAGCACGCCATGAGCGCACCGCACGAGCTACTGACCTGTAGACGGCTCAACCGAGCGACGCTGGCGCGGCAGATGCTACTGCAGCGAGAACAGCGCTCCGCGCTCGAGGCGGTGGAGCGGCTCTGCGGTATGCAGGCTCAGGAACCGCGACCGCCATTTCCTGGTCTCTGGACCCGCCTCCAGGAGTTTCGTCGCGAAGATTTGCGCCGGGCCCTCCACGATCGAACGATCGTGCGCGCCACGCTGATGCGCGGCACGTTGCACCTCATGAGTGCGGCCGACTACGTCGCACACCGCACGACACTGCAACCAATGCTGACGCGATCGCTCGCGCTGCTCGGCCCACGCGCGGAAGGACTTGCGGCGGAGGCGGTGCTTCCCGTGGCGCGGGCTCTCCTTGACCAGCGCCCCCGTACCTTCGGTGAGCTCCGTGCGGCTCTGGTGGAGGCCTTCCCCGGCATCAATGACCGCGCCCTGGGGTTCACGGTGCGCATGAGTCTGCCGCTGGTCATGATTCCGACCGACGATCGCTGGGGGTTCCCGTCCGCCTCGCGCTTCGGTCTGGCGGAGAGCTGGTTGGGAACTTCGATTTCCGATAAGGCCGACCCAGGAGGTCTGGTCTTGCGCTATCTGGCCGCATTCGGCCCGGCTTCCGCGGCCGACGTGCAACAGTGGTCAGGGCTGCAGGGAATCAAACCGGTGCTCGAGTCGCTGCGTCCTCGGTTGTCGGTCTTTCGAGACGAGCGCGGCCGCACGCTATTCGATCTCCCCGATGCGCCGCGGCCCGCGGCGGAAACCCCGGCGCCACCACGCTTTCTGCCGGAGTTCGACAATTTGCTCCTCTC
>DASUQU010000138.1:0-2861 GCA_036280495.1 Thermomicrobiales bacterium
GACTGCAACCTCTTCGCCGGTGAACAGGTCGTAGACCTGGTCGACTGCCTGCCCGCGCGGTTCGCGGTACATACTCGACAACGCGGACGGCAGCAGACCCAAGACGATGATGACGACGGCCACTGTGGCCCCGAACGCCGCCAAGTACCGGCGCCTGCTGCCAGCCGATTGCGAGCTCTCGCCGTCTGACTCGGCAGGATCATCGTCAGGCGATTGCTGCGCGACATCGTCGGCAGAGGTTCGGTCTGCCTCGTTCGGCACTCCACACGCTCCCGTGCCGTATTGGCTGAATCAGTCAGGAAATCGTAGCGCGATACGACGGTTCACGGAACAAGGTGCGCCAATGGCAACGGGGTGGCCAAGCGGCCACCCCATGCTCAGGCAGAATTCCCGTTCAACGCCTGTGGCGGAGGTCAAGAGTCGTGTCATCCTGAGGAACGAAGGATCTCGTCTGATCTTTCACATACTATCGCGGGGAACGAGATTCTTCGCTGACGCTCAGAATGACACGGTGGCGCCCGATGCGCTACACGTCGAGGTTGACCACCTCGCGCGCGTGGGTCTGGATGAACTTCTTGCGCGGCGGCACGGCCGCGCCCATCAGCATGTCGAATGTCTCGTCCGCCTCGACGCTGTCGTCGACGGTGACCTGCAATAGTGTGCGCGTATTGGGATCCATGGTGGTGTCCCAGAGTTGCTCCGGGTTCATCTCGCCCAGTCCCTTGTAGCGCTGGATCTCAGCTTTTTCGCCGAGCTTCTTCAACGCCGCCTGCAGTTCCTCATCGGTGTAGGCCCACGCTTCCTGCTTGCCGTTGCGGATGCGGTAGAGCGGCGGCTGCGCGATGTAGACGTTCCCGTCCAGGATGAGCTGCTCCAGATGACGGAAGAAAAAGGTCAGCAGCAGCGTGCGGATGTGCGATCCATCGACGTCGGCATCCGTCATGATCACGACGCGATGGTAGCGCAGTTTGGTCGGGTCGAACTGATCGCCGATCCCGGTGCCGAGCGCGGTTAGCAGGGTGCGGATCTCATTGTTCTGCAGCATCTTGTCGAGACGCGCCCGCTCGACGTTGAGGATCTTCCCGCGCAGGGGCAGAATCGCCTGGAATCGCCGGTCTCGTCCCTGCTTGGCCGAACCACCCGCGCTATCGCCCTCGACGATATAGAGCTCCGCTTTGGCCGGATCGCGCTCGGTGCAATCAGCTAGCTTGCCCGGCAGACTGAAGCTGTCCAGCCCACCCATGCGTTGGACCAGCTCGCGCGCCTTGCGCGCCGCTTCTCGCGACCGCGAGGCCACGATGCACTTCTCGATGATGCGCCGGGCCGCCTGCGGATTCTCCTCGAGGAAGGCGCCAAACGCCTCGTTGACGACCGATTGCACCGCGCCCGCAACTTCGGCGTTGCCGAGCTTGCCCTTGGTCTGACCCTCGAACTGCGGCTCGGCGAGCTTGACCGAGACGATCGCCGTGAGTCCCTCCCGCACGTCCTCGCCAGAGAGCGTCTCGTCGGCTTTGAGGAACCCGTTGCGCTTCGCGTAGTCGTTCATCGTCCGCGTCAGCGCCGACTTGAATCCCGACAGATGCGTACCACCGTCAACTGTATTGATGTTGTTGGCGAAGGTGTGGGTCGATTCGCCGTAGGAGTCGTTGTATTGCAGGGCGACTTCCACCAGGCAGGCCGGAACTTCGCGCTGGACGTAGAACGGCCGATCGTGAACCACGGTCCGGTTGCGATTGAGATGGCGCACGAAGGAGACGATGCCTCCCTCGAAGTAGAAGGACATCTCGCGATCGGAGCGCTCGTCGATCAGGGTCAACTTCAGACCGCGGGTCAGGTAGGCGGTCTCGCGGAACCACTGGATGAGCTGGTCGAAGTTGTAATCGAGTCCATCGGTGAAGATCTGCGTGTCGGCCAGGAACGAGGTGGTCGTGCCATGGTCGCCCGGCGCGACCGGGCCGACCGTCTTGACCGGGCCAGTCGGCACACCGCGGCGGTACTCCTGGCGGTAGAGCTTGCCGTTGCGCCGTACCTCGACCCGGCACCACTCCGAGAGGGCATTCACGACCGAGGCGCCCACACCGTGCAGACCACCGGAGACTTTGTAGCCGCCACCGCCGAACTTGCCGCCGGCGTGGAGGATCGTCATGATCACCTCCAGGGCCGACTTGTTCTGCTTGGCGTGCTTGTCGACGGGGATACCGCGGCCGTTGTCGGTGACAGTCACCATGCCGTCGGTGCCGATGCGGGTCACGATCGTATCGGCATGACCACCGAGCGCCTCGTCGACCGAGTTGTCGACGATCTCGCGCACGAGGTGATGCAGCCCGCGTACGTCCGTGCTGCCGATATACATCCCAGGGCGGCGGCGTACGGCTTCCAGTCCCTCGAGCACCTGAATGGTCGAGGCGTCGTAGGCCTGGGTCTTGGTTTTCGTGGTCGCTGCCACCGTTCTGTACTCCTTCAATGTGTGGTTCTACGTCGACGTGCGGGGCTCATTTACGTTCGGCCACGGACGATTCCGTGCGGTCCGAGTGGGGTTACTCCAGCCCCATCGCTTCCAGCCCGCTCTCCTCGAATCCGAGATGGTGACCCAGCTCGTGCATAACCGTGATCCGCACCTCGCGCGCGATCGATTGCGGCGATCTGGAGGCGCGTTCCAGCGGGCCACGGAAGATCGTGATCCGGTCTGGCGGGACGAGGTGGTAATCCGATCCACGCCGCGTCAGCGGCACACCCTCATAGAGCCCGAACAGCGTCTCTTCGGCGTCACTCCCGGCGCTCTCGCGTGGTTCGGGATAGCCCCGACCCAATGCCAGTTGCTCGGCAGTCGGTTCGTCTTCGACGATGACCTCGACGTTGTC